>CAYNDN010000022.1:10591-20936 GCA_964395075.1 uncultured Lentimicrobiaceae bacterium
CGGGTGGTTCTCAGCTGCATGCCGGTTGGTGGAACCACTTTACGAGACATTGAAAAAGTTGGTGATTGAGTCCGATTACCTGATGGCTGATGAAACCCCGCTGCCGGTACTCACCAAAGACAAGCCCGGAGCCACTCATAAAGGCTACGACTGGGTGTATTATGCACCTGAAAAACGACTGGTACTTTTCGATTACCGCAAAACCCGTAGCCGGGAGGGGCCGGATGAAATACTCAAAGATTTTTCCGGCCGCCTGCAAACCGATGGATACGATGCATATCATCATTTTGAGAAACGACCCAACATTACGCTACATTCATGCATGGTGCATGCTCGCAGGTGTTTCGATAAAGCCAAAGACAACGATCCTGATCGTGCATCCAAAGCGTTGGAAATGTTCCAGAGCTTATATGAAACCGAGCGCATAGTGCGTGAACATGAGCTAACCCCGGATCAAATCAAAACTGTCCGGCAATGGATATCTGTGCCCGAACTGAACAAAATGGAGAAATGGTTCAGAGAAGAAATCTACAAAGTACTGCCCAAAAGTGACATCGGAAAAGCATTTGCCTATTCACTCAGGCTTTGGCATCGACTAATCAGATATGTTGAGGATGGCCGGATCCTGATCGATAATAACCTGGTGGAAAACTCCATTCGTCCGGTAGCTCTGGGGCGCAAGAACTATCTGTTTGCCGGATCGCATGATGCCGCACAAAATGCTGCCATGATCTATTCATTGCTGGCAACCTGCAAAATAAACGATGTGGAACCTTTTGAGTGGCTGCGGGATGTGCTCACCCGAATCCCCGACCACCCAGCTAACAAACTGGCCGAACTTCTGCCCGGGCAAAAATAGAAAACCCGATCAAGTTCAACAAGATGCTCTTGGCCGGATGGATACAAATAATCGTATAATTGTAACATTATTCAAAGTAGTACTGTTACGGACCGAAAACCGTGGCACGGCTAGACCGAAATAGCCATTAAGTCCTAAACAGGTTTTTATTAAATTTGATGGCCTAAATAAAAATAGAAAAATGACAGAATTAATAAACCAAACAATGGCAATGATTGTTGAAGGGGCAAAAATGTTAGCCGATCCCGCAATAAGTGGAACAATAAGCGGTGCATCTGCTGTATTCTTTCAGTGGCTGAAAGATAAATTTGGCAGTGATATTGCCAAAGAAAAACTTGAGATGATAGAGAAAGGCGAATACAATGAAGAAACAATTAACGAGTTGAAAGACCTTTTGGTAGATGTTCTTAAAGACAATAAAGGACTTCAAGAAAAACTTGCCAAGGAAGTGAAAAAAGTAAAGAAAGAAATGGATAAAGAGCGGGTGCAAACTATTGACGCTAGTTCAACAAAAGTTGTTATAAAGGATAATATTTATGTTGACCGCATCAGCAACGGCGGAAGTGTTTACATCAACAAATAACCACACCCCATGGGAAACAACAAAAATGATAAGTTTGATATTGACGCTAGAGGAAACATAATTATCCAGGATGTAAGCGGAGGTGAAATCACAGTCAATTATAACGACATTGAAGCTTTTGGCAAATTGGTTTCATCAGCAAATGAAACGCTATTAATAGAAATCCAAACATTACTCAATAGACAGAACATCAATCCAGCTTTTGTAGATATTTTTGAAAAATTTTACGGCTTGCCACCCGAGTTAAAACTAAAGAAAAAAGAAATAAAATATCGAATTGACAAACTTACATCAACCCTATTTTTGCTGGGCAAGAAATCCAGGGCATTGGAAATGATTGATGATAAAGATAATTGTGAAGATTGCTTTGATAAAAGTGAGTGGGATAATTTGTTAGAAGCAATAGAAGATGGAGATTGCATATTATTTATTGGCCAGGAAATTTCAGTTGATGAAAACGACGTCTCACTAAACGAAAAGTTTTTTAAAGGACTAGAAAAAGATTTTGATGTTAAGTACCATATCAATGAAGGTTTTTTTTCACCCTCCGACAACGACTTAATAAAATATAAAGTAAAAAGGTATTACAAAGAAACCTTTCACAAGGAGAATAAAACAGGTCGAAAAATCTTAACAGAGCTGGCTCATATCCCATTTAGCCTGATTATTTCGCTTACACCCGATAATACAATGCATCGCATTTTTTCTGATTTCGACCAGAAACACCAATACTTTTATTATGACGGGGAAAAAAGGGATGTTGAAAAACCAACAATTGAAAATCCATTGATCTACAACATAATTGGTGAAGCCGAAAATTATGATTATATCTTTACTCATGAAAACTATTACGACTACATTAGAAATTTGGAATTGCCCACCCAAATAAAAAAGAAACTTCAGACGGCCACGCACTTTTTATTTTTCGGTTTCGATTTTAATAAATGGTATAATCGCCTGCTATTGTTTTTTCTTAACTTGAGTAAACGCAAAAAAAAACTATTTGGCCATGCGATTGAAATTAGTTCGATTGATGAGGAGTTTAAAAGCATTGTTGAAAAGCAATTCAATATCACTTTTGTAAGCAATAACTATTCGCAGTTTTTAAGGCGATTGTTGTTGGAAGCATCAAAAGAAAACCTGACAAAGGATTTGAACAATGATTTCGTGGAGAGAAACAAAAAAGAGGTTGATCAACTTAGCAAAATAATCGCGTTGACAAATGAATGTGAACAAATATTGAAAGTTGAAAAGGAAATTGAACAAATTGAAAACAAAGTTTTAACCTTCGAAGAACTCACATGTCCACAATAGAAAATACAAAACACTATTTTAGGTATCCGGGGGTTTATTCTTTTAATACTGAACAAGAAAGTATATTTTTTGGACGGAACAAAGAAATTGATAAACTTTTGACACTGATTGAAGTTGAGCAACAAATATTGCTATATTCCAAATCCGGGGCCGGCAAAACTTCATTGCTGAATGCAGGGATTATTCCAAAACTTCCCAACAATTTTGAAGTTATTTCCTTACGGTTTCGAGCATCCGATGAAAAAACTACACCAACGGAACGGATAATCCAAATTTTAAAAGAAAACTACTTTAGGGTTTTTCATGACCAAACTACAATTATTGATAATTTAATTAATGATACAATAGTTGAGAAAACATTATGGTATTACTTAAAAAAGCTTCAATTTGCAAAATCAGACAAAACATTTGTTTTTATCTTCGACCAATTCGAAGAACTTTTCACCTATTCTGCGAATGAAATTGAACAATTCAAAACCCAGCTTTACGACCTGATAAACCCAAAGGTTCCCAAAGCGTTTGATAGCTTGATTGAAGAAGAAATAGAAAACAATCCTGGCTTTTACCAACACAAAGATTTCAAATTATTACAGAAACCACCTGACACAAAAACCGTTTTCTCGATACGCTCCGACCGTTTGAGCCTGTTAAACATACTATCAGATAAAATACCAAACATCCAAAAAGATTTTTACGAACTTAAACCCCTTGGCCGCGAACAGGCGATACAGGCAATTACAGAGCCTGCCAAAAAAGGAGGTGATAATTATAAATGCCCGGCTTTTGAGTTTGAGCCAATGGCTATCGATAAAATTATTGATGCCCTTACCAATAGCGGCACACAAACCATTGAAACTACCCAACTGCAAATTGTTTGTCACCGCATCGAAGAAAACCTGATAGCTTCTGCAAATGCTAATGGAGATTCATCTGCAAAAAGCCCTTCCGGTTTTTTAACCCTAACCGAAAGGGACATCCCCGATTTTAAAGATATTTTTAAAGAGTATTACCATAACGCTATTGATAAACTCCCCGAAAATGAGCGAAAAAGCGCAAGGGTATTTATCGAAGACGAATTAATAAAAAACGAACAAAGGATTTCACTTGATGAAGGACATTGCATAGGTAAAATTAGCAAAGAAATTTTAAACACACTTGTTAGGTCCCATCTTTTACGCTGCGAAAAAAACTCCCTGGGAAGGGACAGCTACGAACTAAGCCACGACACCTTGGTTGAACCCATTCTTGAAGATAAAGAAGAACGCAAGTTGCAAAGGCAAAAGATTGCGTGGTTTAGTATGATTGCAGCTGTAGGATTATTGTTGTTAGTTGTTGGTATTTTCTTTAGTCGAAGATCATTGGAAAATAGATATGGGTCAATTTTTCTTAATCAAAAGGATACGATTGCATTATTAAAAACTGAATTGCAGAAAAAACCTGATACAATTAAAGTGGATAACCCTATTTATGATACAATGATAATTGAAAGTGTAATTAGAGATACTATTTTTGAAACTAAAATAGAGTATCACAAAATTCAACCAACATATGAGTTTATTGTTGAGATAAGTGGTGAAAAGTTCAAACCAGGTGATAGTGTTAAGACAAAAAAGATCAAGAGAGGTGTGAAATATGCTGGAAATGAGCTTTCATCAAGCATTGATACAACCTTGATTGGTGGAATAAATAATACGGTAAATTTTGTTGGTGAAAATATTTCTCTTTCAAATTTAACTGGAAAAAACCTTAGTGTTGAATTATTTAACAACAGAAATTTAGATTCCCATTTTAAAAAATTAGTGTTTTCAAACGATACCATTTTTGTAATAGATACTATTGGGATATACTATTTCGGAATTTTTGATGAAGACTCAATCCATGTAAAAGGAGGTGAATTTTGGGTGATCCCAAAACTGTAATATCAAGGTCTCATCTTATCAAATCGTAGGCAGCCCAGTAGAATGGCTTATTGTTCACATCTTTTTTGATTTTTAACATAGCCTTGCGGTGAGCTTCATAAATATCTTGTTCATTATTTATGTAATTCTTAAGGAAATACTTAATAAAGATATTTGATTCGTCAATACTAACTTTCCAAAATGAGTTTAAAACATACTTTACACCAGCATTTTTAAAAGCGCGCTGAAAACCGAAAACTCCCTCTGACCCCATAAGGTCGCCCAATCCACTTTCACATGCTGCCAGGATTGCAAGTTCAACCCCTGTTAAATTAAGGTTTGAAATATCAGTTCCAGTAACAATGTATTTATAGAACTCATCATCATTATATTTGTTTGCTCCGGCAAAAATCAATCCTATTTTATTAAATGGATCCATCCAATTTACTACATATTCCAAATTGTTGGCCATACTATTAATACTATCTGTAAAATTACAGGGATAGAAGTATCCATGAGTTGCAATCATTAATAAATACTTGTTTTGTTCTGTTTCTTTAAGGCTATCTAACATATTAATAAAATTTGCTTTTGTAGCTTTTGTGTCAGAAATTTCACTAACAATTAATTCTGCGTTAAAATCAATACTTGAAATCAAACTATCTGTTGAATAGGGTGGCCAATCATGTATGGCATTGGGGTTAAATCCACATTTTGATTCGAGACCGGCGGAATATTTCTTCGCATTATCATCATATAATAATCCCCCTTTATCATCATCATATTTAACATCAGTAAACGCGAGTAAATTACTGATTTTCTCTGATTTTTCAAAATCATCTTTGTAATCGATTAATTCAGCAGTTGAAGTCATTTTTTTAAATGTATAATCATCAATAAGGAATTTTTCTTCCTCTTGATCCCAAATTGCATAAAGTGAAATACCATTCAAATCTCCTGATGGTGAGTAGTAAATCACTGTATCATCAGCACTAAGAAATTCTTTTATTGGTTCCCAAAACAAGGTATATAAACTAAGGTCATTTTTTATTGATTTTTTATAAAAATCATCAATTAAACCATCAATGTTTTTTTCTTTAGAACCTGTAATTAGCCTCCTTAGACTATCGGGAATTGAATAAATAGTTTTAAATATTTCTTTATCAAATACTTCTAAATCCTTTTGGTTTCCTAATTTAACGACTTTTGGGACGTTCCAATTTCTTTTTAAAATTATGGCATAATAATTATCATTAGGCATTCTTGTGGTTCGATTAATACTTGTATTTCGATTTCCTAATTCGTTTATAGATGCTTGTTTTTGCTCTTGGTAATCTAAATCTGAACGATAAAATTCAATTATGACTTCATTTTCATCAAGCAATTGACTAATAGTTCTTGTCTGTGGAATTAACAATTCCATTTCTTTGCCAGTTTCTCTTAAACGTTTTACAATTTCGATTTCATTATTTTTCAGCTCAAAATACAAATCATTTTTATAATCAGTATCTATAAATTCAGATTTCGTTATTTGATACAGATAATAATTTTCATAAATCGTTTTATCATTGCTAATTCCAATTGAATCATAATATTTTTTTTGAAGTACTAACTGTTTTTCAAACAAATTTATAAGTTCAAGGTCTTCGGAATTATCGATGAGGTTTTTAAGTTTGTATGCAGAATTAGCCGCAGTGTTCTTATCTGAAAGAATTGCCTGATATAGTAAAGAACAGTTTTTGTAGTATGGCAAAGTATCCTTACCAACGACTTGTCCTGTATAATATTCAATACAACCAGCACAGTACTGAGAAATTCTGGTATTTAACATAGAAATACTTGTGAAAGGGTTTTGAAGATTAACAAATCGAATGTAGTTTTTATCTTTTAAATCGATCAATTTCTGAAGTTGGCCTTCATATTGAGCTATTATTCTAAAACTATCATCGATAACTTGAAACGATTGATACATTTTTTTTAACTCTTTCTTGCTCATTTCAGTAGCCCTTTCAGGATTGTCAATAATATCTTTATAAGCTTCTTTAAACTTTTCTTGAGATAAGGTTGGGCGAATCTCCAAAATATCTTGCTCTATCATTATCAATTCGCTTTCAGCTTCCAAGCTTTTTGAAAGGTCATTTATTGCATCGTAATATTTTTTTTCTCCCAATAAATGATACTGTGATTTGGTTATCATTGTCAGAGCACTATCATATAATCCTTCTTCACATAAATGAGTTGTAAACATACCGTAAACCAAAGAAAGCCTTTCGTGTGCCAATGCAATCATTGATGGTTCTGTATAAATTGTTGAATAGTGGTCCTCTAAGAACAATAAATGCATATAGGCTTCTTCGTAATTATTTTCAGAAATGAAATTCGTGCAAATACTATAATTTGAAATGAAATCTGAGTGACTTAATCTCTCTCCCTTGGCATATTTTGCAGCTAACTTGAAATAATAGTTTGAACTATCAATATCTTCGTTAACAAAGCTAGAAGCTTTAAGGAAGTATGTTATTTCCAAACACAGTTTCAGTGATTCTACTTCCGTATTAATAAGATTAATTCGTCTATCAATTGTTTGATTATCATTAATTGTATCCGTAATATTAAAAGTTTGTTCTAGGCCTAGCAATTGATCTTGTAAAAGCAATTCACTTAAAATATCTTTAGCTTGGCTGTATGAACTTATTGCAGCATCGGGATCCCTGAAGTTTACAGAATTATATCGTCCTAATACTGTAAGTAGTCTAGATTTTTGATAACTACAAATAATACTTTCATGATTTGAGATTGGCTTTATTTTTGAGTTTGCCTTTAGGGCGTTGTCAGCATATTCCTTTACTATATCTAAAGTCTCTTTACTAAAAAAGAGATTAAGCTTACCCATAAAAGCTAAAGTAGTGGCCCAGAACTTCTCATTAAGGTATAAAACTTTGGATTCCACAATGCCATCATAAGCTAACTTTAAATTTACAACTTCTAAACTCGGTTGAAATTCCAACTGAATAAGTTCATCATACAAATTTGCTATTTCAAAATATGCCATATTTTTGAAATTTAATTCAGCCTCATTTTTTACTAATTCATTTTTTAGACTTATTAATTTCTTAATGCTTTGTTTTAGCCCAATAATATTTCCTTGTTTTTCAGTAAGCATTTTTTCAAGGTAATAGATTTCTTGTTCTTGATTAAGACATTCTTGGAAAGTATTGTTTGTTTCAATTAGATAATCCTCAAAAAAAAGTTTGCAGGTATCAAGATATGCTTGTGAATATTCAAACATATTAAAGTTGTAGGAGAACCCAGCCATGTTTAAATAATTCAGGTATTGCAAATACTGTAAATCTACTTTTGTTGAATATGGTGGTAGATGGTTTATAGAATTTTGAAAAATTTCAATAATATTGTAGTACCAATTCATATCCAAACGGTCATACTCGAGTAAAATCAAATAATTCCCATATTCATAATTCAACTCACTAATTGTTATTGAATCACCACATTTTATTGTAGAATTTATTGCACTATTAAAAACCGAAAGGATTTCATCATAGGATTGGTTATTGTAAATATTGTAGAAAAAATATTCATAATAGAATTCCTGTCTTAATTTGCAGTCATTGCTTTGAGCGATGTATTTTTCGAGCCAATCCATAAAACTATGATAATCATTGTCGATTTCGGATTCGGTATCTTGGAATAAATAATAGAAACAATTGATATCTTGTGAATCTTTTTCATACGCTAAATGAGCTGAATCCTTTAGTAATACTTCCACTTGTTTAAAATCACTGCACTTCACAGCATCAAACAAGGAGTTCTGCCCGGAAGCAAAAACGCATAAAGTAATTACAAACTGGAGGAGTAGAATTTTTTTCATTGTGTGTGTGTTTTTGATTTGAGTGTTTGTGAATAATTATCTTGAACTGCGAATGTAGAAAATATAGAAATGGTAACAAAAGCATTCAAAGTATTTTGCTCATTTTTATCTGCAGCTTCTTTCAGTATTGCAAACCTTTCTGCTCCTTCACGGGAATTAAATTGCCCTGATACTTATTTTTCTTATACATTTCATATTGCCTGCTCCGAAGCATTATTTTCGATAGGGATTTTTTGGATAATAAATTGAAGTGAAAATAAACGATCTGTATTTTATTAACCCTTTGTCTAAGGTGATTGATTCCTGAAGGCTTGTCCTAAATACTCATCCAAATCCTCAATGCTAATAAATTCCCGATTTCAAATTTTCATTCTCAACATCTCATTTTCAAGTTATTTTATTACCTCCTTCCATCCCCCCACATCTCCACCTCCGGCCAAAAGGTGTGGTAATAAAACCAAAGCAGTTGCGCCACGTCGTCGTGGGTGAGGGCAAGCAGTTCTATAAGTTGAAGCCAACTTTCATAAGGGAACAGTTCGTCTTCATCTTCTTCATATAATGCCTTTAATTTTTCAATGGTGAGGTCATCGATGGTGTACTTTCGTTCTGCACAAAAGTCGAGGATTAAATCCTGCACTTCACTTTCGATGATTTCGGCATCTTTAAGCCCGTCAAAGCTATCCTCATCATCTGGAATAGCATCCCACTCTTTGTGCAGCTCCAGGATTTGGTTTTTGATTTGTTTCAATTCTTTCATTAAAGTCTTTCGGTTATCAGGTTTACCACTTCAAATATTTTCCACCGCAACAGCCAGAAGTTTTCGTCAAAGTCCGGGTGACTGGTTTCTTCGGCCAGGGTCTCCAGCCAGTCTAAGTAAAGAATTTGAACCATGTGTAATGCGGTAATTTCTTCATTTTTGGAAGTAGAGGTTTTAAGTATCTCCGGGATCATGCCGGAAGTCTGGTCCAGTGTTTCTTTCAGTTTTTCAGGTGCAATCATATTTTTAAATTTTGTATGATTAAAACCACAGAGATAACAGAGGAGCCGCAGAGGGAACGGAGATTTTGTTCAGCTCACTCAGTGGCTTCTCAGCGAACTCTGTGGTAAATTATTAATTGCCATCTCATTATTCAACGCTGTCAGCCAATGGGCTTTTGTCTTTTTTGTGTGTCTTTCGTGGCTTCATCCCTTTCCCTGATCTCCCGCTGCCATTTTTCAATTCTTTTGGTGTCCTTTTCTATGGCTTCCCAATCAATGTTGAAATTCGGTTCATCTTCCTCAAAATTGAAATTCACGAAAGTGTATCCATCTCCTTTTTGCGAAAAGGTGACTTTAGAACCCTTCCTGCAGGTTGCATCTTTGCGCACCATTTTCACGATTTCATCTTCGCTCATGCCGGCAACATCCTCATCGAGGAAGATGATGCTGTCGGCGAGGTACACATCCCACCGCCATTTTTGAAACAGCACGTCGATGCCATTGATGTTGTGCATGCGCTCAAACAAAATCAGGGTACCTTCCTCCACCGGCACTTTCAGCAGTTTTTCCTCCTTTGCAAGTTTTGTTTCGAGGTAGGCCACAACCGATTTCCAGTCGGGGAACTTTTTGGTTGCGAAATGGATGTGTTCACCTTCAAATTCCGTAACGCCCCGCTTGTCGCGGTCATCCACGATGAATTGGCCTTTCAGCAGGTTTTTGTGGTGGGAGAGGATGAGCCTTTTGTAGGCAACATTTCCGAGGTATTTCTTCACCCACAACAGTTTGTCGCTCCAGGCCGATGGGTTTTCCCAGGGTGCGGTGCTCAG
>CAYNDN010000023.1:0-20149 GCA_964395075.1 uncultured Lentimicrobiaceae bacterium
TTTTTTATATGAAAATTCCCGCCTGTTGTTATGCAGGAGAATTCCAGGGAGATCGTATTGTCTAGACCATTGTATATTTGATGTCCCAGAAACTCGCCGCCACTATCATCAATTACCTGGTTGCCCCAAATAATACTATTTTGAATTATTAGATCAGATAATCCCTGGTAAACAGTATAAATACCACCACCATTATACAAAGCCTTATTTCCTGCAATTGTGGTGTTGATCAAATGTGCATTACTTTGGAAATTACCAATACCTCCACCGCTTATAGCTGAATTTCCAGTGAGGAGACAATTAATTAAACAAGGACTACTGATGTAATTGAAAATTGCACCACCACTATCCGTTGTTGAATTGCCTCTAAATGTACAATTGATAAGAGTTGGATTGCTAAAGATGTTAAACATGCCACCACCAGCAGTAAGTGAACTATTGTTTTGAATTTTACAGTTTTTTAGTGTTGGATTACATTCTTCATTATACATTCCTCCTCCACGCTCAATATGAGGTGGAGGATTTGGATTTGCAGGATCGATTCCATCGGCATTTCCCCCTGATATGGTAAAGCCATCAAGAAGAGCAGAACTGTCAACCCCGGAATTATAAAAAACATGATAGCGGTCTCCCTCACCGGAGAGGATGGTTTCGTAAGCGAGAAAATTCCGGTCTTCCAGCTGAAATGTGGTAGGGTCTTCAGTTCCTTCAAAACCACCATAGATTTCTACATTATTTTTTAACCTGAAGTGACGGTAACGGCCTATACCGTTACCGGTTGGAGCATATGTGCCGTTTGCTACCCAAATAATATCACCGTCATCAGAAGCGGATATTGCATCATGTAAATCCGGATATGCATCAGTCCATGAAGTTCCATTGCCAAAACCGGTAGCATCCCATTTTACATATATAACATCTTTATTAATATGAAGAACGGTTACACCCCATTGTTCGAGCATAGTTCCACCACCGGAAGGATATCCCCCTCCCCAGGGCATAGCATGATTGTTGTAATCCCAGGTGTCGTGAATATAGATCAAATTCAATGCATCATCATATCCATATCCTACCATTGTGTGCCCTGTAACATGGATAAGTACAGGATTTCCTTCGTCAATTTCCTGTTTGAACTGGTTAAATGTGAAGCCATTTGTGAGCCCGTTGTATCCATAAATCAATTGTGTATATCTTTCAGTAACAGAATATCCGCGTGAAATCATAAATTGTTCAAAACCATACCCCCCATCATCAGGATTATTAAGCTCCCATTTATTTCCATTCTGCCAATAATAGAAACGTGTTGAGCCATCACTATTGTTAAAATTGGACTGATTGGTTTTCATAAAATCACCGGTACAATCTTCATAAGCATGTTCAACCCAGCCATTAGTAATAAAAGGATCGGGTGAATTGTTTCCATATTGTATCCAATAATCATCAACATGTCCTCGGATTGCCCTGCCATCCAATCCCATCATTGTCGCACTAAAGGGACATTGCTTTCGGGTTTCGCCATTTATGATGATGGAACCCCAGATTGCGTTTGTCATTGGGGCAACACCCCCATTTGTGGGGCCGCTGTACATATCTTCAAACCCGTTATTATCATAATAGCCTGCAATCATGGCGGCAGAAGTAGCTGCACATCCAAAACTCCAGTCGTAAGCAGGAACATTTGGTAGTTGCACCATGTTGTCGGTTGGGTATGCAATAGGTGCTCTGAAATGTTTGGGAGGTTTACCGGGAACATCAAAATAATACATGGTGTCACCCTGGGCATTCAAATGATATTGAACATCATTTTGAATTTGTGATGATGTTGCGCTCTCTTTTTGATTTTCATTAAGGTTATCGTTTAAATTACCTTGTGGATTGCTTTGCGGCAAAGCCTGCGTAAATGGGCTTAATGCAAAGGCCAGAACTATTGAAAAAGCAAGCACTGCTTTTAATAGTTTGTTCGGATTACTGTTTTGTGTTTTCATGTCATTTTGTTTTTAAAAATTATACAATTGTTTTTTTTTTCGAAAGAATCGGCTGGTTTCGTTTGATGTAACCTTAAAATTGACTTCCTTTTCCATGTTTTTAAATCTCACCTACTCTTGTATGGATTTTCGGTATTCTCCGTTTACTTTCATTATATCTAAAGCTATACCATAATTAAATAAATTGCATTTCTAAATGGAAAAAACATCTTTAACTTTCTTTTTATCAATATTTTAACACATTTACCAAATAGCATTAACATATACACAATATTAAATATATCAGTAAAAATCATTACCTGTTTTCGCCCATAAGGGTGAAAATTCGCATCGCTTTTTACCCAAATTTTAATCAGGAATATTCCAATACAGATTGTACGATTTAAAATTCCCAAAGCCCTTTTTCCACATTCTGAGCTACCTGTAAATGCTTTCCGTAACTTTGCTCCCCGATATCACTTGTGTATGCAAAGCAATAACAGGATATACCAAAATAAAAACGCCCGCAGATCACCATGAAGACCTGCGGGCGTAAAAACACTAAGGAACCGGATTATTCCAGTTTGATCAGTTTTGTGGTAGCCATTCTCTTATTGGTTTTTAAAGTGCAGAAATATATCCCCGGCTTTAACCAATCAGTATGAAAGATCACGCGTTGTTCGCCCCGGCTTTGCACTTCATTCACCAGAGTTTGGATTTGCTGCCCACTGATGCTGAAAATCTTCACGGACACCTTTGAATCATGTGCTAAATTGTATTTGATAACTGCGGTTGACTCCAGGGGATTAGGCGAGATGTTGAATGTCTCCTCGTGAACCAATTCACCAACTGTCGGTATCACTTCACAGAATTCCATGATTTCATCAGGATTGTTGCACCCGGTGGCGTTCATGTATATCTCCACAATTCCAGAAGGATTTGACAGGTACTGGCAAATGGGGTCAATATGACACTCCGATAACAGGGGATTAAAATAGATGTGTAAATCTACAATGGATTCCGGCGTTATATTTTCGAGTGCCTCGATATTTTCAAGCACCGGGTTTTCGTATATCCAGAGTTCCGCTCCAATGGTGGTGATGTTTTGCAATCCGGATGCATTTGCCAGGATCGCATTGTTGCAAAGTCACAAAAAGCCGCCAACATTAGTTACCACATTCAATCCCTGAAGGCTGGTGATATTCTCCCCGCTGATGATCACATCCCCTTCTATTTCGGTACACCCCGGGTAATTTACCTGAAAACTATCGACCTGTTCATGGGTTGTGAAAGTGATTCCTTCCGGTAGGCAGGATGATTGCGGAAATACTTTAATGGAGAACAGCAATAAAATAATGGTTGCACCGAGGGTAATCGAACATGAGTTATTTAAAGGTGAATAAAGAAGAAACCGTTTTTTCATAATCATATCTTTTTGTAACCCGTAAAGATACGAAATTTAGATGCGGAAGTCAACCGGCAGTTTGTAAAACTATTGTATTTCAGACACATCCAAGTTTATGCGCATGCTCAGAATATCAAATAAAAATCAATTTGAGGTGCATCATGTTATGGTTTTTCAGGTAAAGAAAATATACATATATATTTAAAAAGAAATCGTGTACCCATAAGATTCACCGCTTTTCTTTTCATCAGCCAGCTTTTCAGGCTCCTCTTTTTTGGAATAGCTATACTGAATACCTGCTTTTTGGGGCAGCTTAAAATTGATTTTTGTCCGCATGGATGCCGTTACCCGCACACCTCTGTTTTTGGCTTTGCCGTACTTCAGCAATTTCACCAGCCTGATGGCTTCCTCATCGCAACCATAGCCGAGGCCATGTGTTACTTCTGTTTCAATCACCTTTCCACGGCCATCAACACGGTATTTCACATGCACTGTTCCTTCAATTTTCTTTTCCAACGCTTCTTTGGGATACTTCAGGTTTTTCCGGATAAACTCCTGGAAAGCCTTTTTCCCACCGGGATACTGCGGCAGATCGATGAACTTTTTTTCCCTGTGTTGTTCTTTCATAGATTGATTTTTAACAAATGTAATAGTTTTTTGCGGGTAATTATTAATATTCATGGCACTACCTCAACGCTTATTTTTTTAAATTTGCTTGCTAAATAGTAATGACAAATATATACTAACCTAAATTTTTAAACGATGATGAATTTTTCACCCTCACCTGAACAGGAGAAGATCAGGGAACAATACAGGGATTTTGCCAACAGGTGGATTATCCCGAACAGGTTAAAGTACGATGAGCTTGCTGAATTTCCGTGGGATATTGTAAAAGCAGCCTATGACGAAGGCATCATGAACGGCCCTATGCCAAAAAAATACGGTGGCCACGAACACTCTCTGCTCGATGGTGCATTTGCTTCGGAAGAATTGGGAGCCGGATGCGTGGGAATAGGGATTTGCATTGACGCCAATACCCTGGCACTTACACCACTTTATCTTGCAGCCAACGACGACCAAAAGAAAAAGTACTTTGGACTGATCAATGAAGTGAAAGGTGTTGCGGCTTATGGCCTAACAGAACCACAGGCCGGTTCTGATGTTCAGGGCATCAAATCTACTGCCATCAGGAAGGGAGATAAATATATTTTGAATGGCCAAAAAAGATTTATTACCAACGCTGAAGCCTCCACATTTATGACGGTTTTTGCAATGACCAATCCTGAAAAAGGCTCAAGAAGCCTGACAGCTTTTCTCGTGCCCACCGACTCACCCGGAGTTGATATGAAACCACGGCTAAAAAAAATGGGACAACGAGCCAGTGTGCAAAATGAAATGGAATTTCACGATGTGGAAATCCCAGTAGAAAACCGGATTGGTGACGAAGGCTATGGTTTTATCATCGCCATGAAAACATTCGACAGAACCCGCACAGGCGTTGCAGCCCTGAGTGTGGGCAATGCACGTGCAGCTTACGAAACAGCCAAAGACTGGACTAAAAACCGCAAACAGTTTGGAAAGCCGATTGCAGCAAATCAAGCCATTGGTTTTATGCTGGCCGATATGGCAACCAAAGTTGAAACCGCACGGTTGCTCACCTGGAATGCCGCCTGGGCTTATGATTATGACAAAAAGAAATTGAATAAACTTTCAGCCATGTCAAAGCTTTATGCTTCGGATATTGGCATGGAAGTTACCACAGATGCCGTTCAGGCCATGGGTGGGGATGGTTATACCTGGGATTTTGCCGTCGAAAAGATGATGCGCGATGCCAAGCTTTGCCAGATTTATGAAGGCACCAATCAAATACAGCGCCTGGTAATTGCCAAGAGCATCTTAAAGGAATAGCAGAAGTACGGAGAAAATTTAAAATAGAGAACAGGAAAGAATATTACTCCCCAACCCTGCATTTCAAAATCCGTAGAGATTGCTCCTCGCCTTTTTTTACGGCCAGGGTATAAACATATCCATCTTTAAATTTTAAACTGCTCACATTGGCAAGCAGGTCGTAGCCTTCAATTTCAAATTTGGATTTACCAAGGAATTTGCCCTCCAGGTTGTAGGCAGAAAAAGCAAAATCTTCACCCTCATTGTTGGTGTAGATAAAAAACAACAGGTTGTTCATTTCATCTATGGCGAGATTATAAAAATAGGGGAGGTGTTCCGGGAAAAAACCTTCTGCTTTGATTTTTTCGGCAGCCGCCGGATCCATGTCATTTTTGATGAGCCGGGCTTTGAAGTTTTCGTAATACTCCTCTTTTTCTTTCTCGCTTATGGGAATAGGATCGCCATGGATTGTAAAAGAGCTACGGGCAGATTTGCCATTTGCCAATTCCAGGATTGTAATCTCGCCGGATTTGTTTTCTGCAAAAATAATCTGATCGTTGCTACCGAGCCTTACCAGCTCTTTGCCGCGAGAGTAAGGAGCACCAACAGAAATGATGCTCGAGTCTTTGGTAATGGTGATGAATCGTTTTTCGTCCAGTTCAATAATTTTTTCATAAACAAGTATGTACTTGCCGGTAGCTGTGTTGAGTTCTGCCAGTACGTGCTTGTATTTTCTGCCCTTTACAGGCACATGGCCGTAAACCATCATGTTGCCTGATTTTAGTGGGAAAATTTTCAGGGGTATAAAATCAATGGTGATCAGCTTTTCGAAATTGCCATCCAAATCGAAAAGGTTTATGCGTCCCTGGTTGTCGCTGGTAATGATGAGTTCATTGTTCAGGAAACCGTCCAGATCCTGGTTATTGGCAAACTCGCCATTCCCGTATCCCTGCTTGCCAAAACTTTTCAGGAATTTTCCGGATTGATCGTAAATCGAAATGGAATAAGTGTAACGGTCAGAAACATAAACCCGGCCGTTGAGACCAATTTTTATCTGTTTATTGAGCCCCGTAAACCCGGCTGGCTTAAAGGCATGATCGTTGTGAAAAATCTTTTCCCAATCGGCGTCTTTCAAAAAAGTTTCATCGGGAATCAGCCTGATGGATTCAGCTTTAAAATCCAGTTGCTGGGAAAACAGGTTTGTGCATGTGAGCATCAAAATAATGAAAATGGCTAAGGTTGTTGATTTCATGATATGTAGGTTTAGTTGTTGATTTTTATTTCTATCCAGATGAGTTCGCGTCTGTTCCAGCAGCGATTTGGGCTGATGTAATAATCGATGTTGCAGGAATCGATGGCCTGCTCATCTTCAATTGCTGGCTGCCGGGCTTCTGCCACCTGGTTGTCCGGCTTTTCTGCTGAGAAATAGATGATGGAGAATACGGAAGTAATGATTAAAATCAATGCAGCTGCAATTCTGAAGATGGGATAAAACATTTTCCGAGGTTTTTGCTCAGGCTTAAGAAAGGATTCAAAATCCTGTTCCGGGATTGCCTCAGAAGGATTCAGCATTGTGAGGCCTTCAAAAACCAGATTCCGCTGTTGTTTTACTTCCTCCAGTTTTTGTTGAAGCTCCGGATGCCTCTGGATTTGTTTTTCAAAATCTCTGCGCTCTTCCGGAGTCATCTCATTATCGAGGTATTTAAGAAAATCAGATTCATTCATCATTGTTGATTTTTTTGATGGTTTCTGAAATTTTGTGGATCACCCGCCAAAGCGTTTTCCCAACCGATTGTTCTTTTATACCCGTTGCCTCTGCCATTTCGCGGTATGTCAATCCATCCTGGTACATCATAATTAATAGTTGCTGCTCCGGTTTCAGATTTTCTACAGCACGCTTCACCAAACTTCTTTTCTCTTGATTAATCATTGTTTTTTCCGGGTCATCTTTATTTGATTGAATTCGTTCTATTTCATGATCTAAAACCTGATGATGCCTTTTTTTTGATATTTCATTCAGACAAAGATTTCCGGCTACTTTGTAAAGCCAGGCGCGTGGATTTTCAATGGGTTTCTCACGATGGTTCAGTCTGTTCATCATTTTTAAGAACGTATCCTGTGCAACATCCATCGCCGGTTCGCGGCTGCCAAGCATCCGGTAGCAGAATTTATAGATCTGTTCATAATGTTGCCTGTAAATCGTTTCCAATATTTCGTGCAATTGATGTTGCTTCCAAAGATAAGAACAGTTGGAGGATGGGTTTGTGACAAATGGGGAGATTGGTTATTTGTTGTTCAATTAAACTGTCAGACAGTTTAATATAGCCCTTTAGAATACATGGAACTCTTGAAAGAGGTGGCTTTTAGAGTCATAAATAAACTGTCTGACAGTTTTAGATCAATAAAAAAGGCAGCCCCTTGCGAAGCTGCCTTTTTTATATTTCAGAATTCCGGATTGGAATTACTTCTTCAGGTTGTGCTTTTCTACAAATTCATCAATAATACCTTCGAGGTTTGGATATCCAATTTCCTGGAGGTCGTAGTGAACACGTGTATTCGGTTTGTCGATTTTGCAGATTCTGTTCAGATCCATCGGTGTACCAATAACTACGGCTTCACAATCGGTGTTGTTAATGGTAGTTTCAAGGTCTTTCAGTTGCTGATCGCTGTATCCCATCGCTGGAAGCAACACACCAATTTCCGGATAAATTTTGAATGTTTCTGCAAGTTTACCTACGGCGAATGGGCGTGGGTCAACCAGTTCGGCAGCACCAAATTTCTGTGCTGCAACTGTACCGGCACCGATCTTCATTTTTCCGTGAGTCAATGTTGGGCCATCTTCAACAACCAAAACTTTCTTTCCTTTAATTACTGTAGGATCATCAACGCGGATTGGGGAAGCACCATCAACAACAATTGCGTTTGGATTTACTTTTTCGATGTTTTCTCTTACAGCCTGGATGCCTTCTGGCCCTGCGCTATCCATTTTATTGATAACGGCAACATCAGCCATGCGTAGGGTAACTTCACCAGGATAATAGTTTAACTCATCGCCCGGGCGGTGTGGGTCAACAAGTGTTATATTTAAGTCCGGAGCATAAAACGGGAAGTCGTTGTTTCCGCCGTCCCAGAGTACCACGTCGCATCCGTCAGGGTCCTGCTCGGCCGCACGGAGGATGGCTTCATAATCCACACCTGCATAGATTACGTTTCCACGAACAACGTGCGGTTCGTATTCTTCCATTTCCTCGATGGTGCACTTGTGTTTTGCAAGGTCTTCAACAGTTGCAAAACGCTGAACTTTTTGTGCAGCCAAATCGCCATAAGGCATGGGGTGACGTACAGCAACTACCTTAAGTCCTTTGGCCATAAGGTATTCAATCACTTTACGCGAAGTCTGGCTTTTGCCAACACCGGTGCGAACCGCGCCAACAGCAATCACAGGCTTGGTGCTTTTTACCATGGTGTCGTTGGGGCCCAACAAAACAAAGTTTGCTCCATTGGCATTAACGATGGCACTCATTTTCATAACATGACTGTAAGTCACGTCGCTGTAAGAAAATACGCAATCGTCAACTTTCAAATCTTTAATGAGTTTAGGGAGGTCTTCTTCTGCGTAAATTGGGATACCGTCCGGGTATAATTCTCCGGCGAGTTCAGCCGGATACTTCCTTCCGTCGATATCGGGAATTTGTGCGGCAGTAAATGCCACTACGTTGTAAAGTTCATTCCCACGAAAATAGGTGTTAAAGTTGTGGAAATCTCTTCCCGCAGCACCAATAATAATTACATTTTTCTTCATAATTATTTCCCTGTTTTATAATAGATTAATACTAAGCTTTTTAAAAAAGCTGTGCAAAAATAAGCCTTTAAACCTATCTGGCAAGTTATTGGAAATATGATTTTTAACAAAATCTTGCAAGATTTTTACCGGAACAATTAAAACATCATGGCTCAAATATAAAATTATGTGGTTTTCTAAAGACATATTTTTCATTTGGTTTCTTAATAAGCAGATGTCTCACTTCGTTCGACATGACAATTGTTTTTCATTTATTGTGGAATGACGGTGGGGGCGGCAAAGCCGCCCCCACCGTCATTCGCCTCAAGCCTATGATCTCATGTCATGTCGAACGAAGTGAGACATCTACATTTTATGCTCCTTTAATAACTACAATCTTTTATTTCATAGCCAACATCATTAAAATTTTATTCAATTTCCAGGGTTTAATTTTTCGCTAAAAAAACTGCATGCGCGCATGCTTTTGCCTGGTTTGATCTTTTGCTGAGAATTTTGTTTATAGTATATTTGTAATAAATCAATTGAACATGGATTCACTCAATTTAGACTTGAACAAAAGGTACAGCTACGCGGATTACCTTACCTGGCTTGATGATAAGCGCAGGGAACTGTACGATGGCATTATAAAGTTGATGACACCGGCTCCTTCAATTAAACATCAGGAGTTGTCAGTTAACCTGACCTGGATTATCAGAGATTATTTACGTGGTAAAAAATGTAAATTGTTTCATGCGCCCTCGGATGTGCGTTTTCCGGAAGGTAAGGATAAAAAGGATAAAAACATCTACACCGTAGTCCAGCCTGATATTTATGTGGTTTGCGATTTGACCAAGCTTGATGATAAGGGCTGCCTGGGAGCACCTGATTTAATTATCGAAATCGTATCGAAGGGAAGTTTAAAGCGGGATGTGAAGGATAAATTCGAAATTTACCAGATGCATGGTGTTAAAGAATACTGGATTGTGAACCCCAATGAGCAATATGTAAATGTTTTTGTGCTTACCGCAAAAGGTAAATATCAGATTGCAGGAATGTTTACTATAGAAGATAAAATCCCTGTCAAAATTTTTAATGGCGATTTGGAAGTTGACCTGGCAGAGGTTTTTGAATCTTGACCAAAGTCTGTTTTTAAATCTTTCGCTCTCCTGCCTTAAATGCACCCCGGTTGTGCAAAATCCACTTACTGCGATCCAATGGATTTACACCTTTGTATGGCCTGATTACACCCTGCTCATCCGAAACAGGCCGATAACCTTTAAACTTAAATCGCGCCTGTGCCTTGCCAGCCGAGCGCATGCCCAGTTTTACGTGGTAATCCAGCGATGTAGCTGCAGGCAGTTCTCCGGTAATTTTCACTTTTCCATTAAAAAAAACCGGGGAACTGAATGATCCACGCATTTGCAGTACGTCGCTGGTGATCTGGCCCAGGAGTTCGTCGGGTGCGTTAATTGTGAATGAGAGGATTGGCTCCAGCAGTGTTGTACCGGTGTTTTTGAAGCCGTGCATCAGTGCCATGGGAACTGCGATATTCCAGTCGCCGGGGCGGGAGTGTATTTCATGATCTTCGCCATCAACGAGGGTGATTTTCACATCGGTAACTTCCCACCCTTTGATGCCCTGCTCCAGTGCTTTAGGAACAGCTACCTCAATTTCGTTCTGGTATTTTTGCTTGATTTTATCAAAACTCACTTTTGATTCATAAACAATACCTGATCCGGGCTCACCTGGTTCGATGGTAAAATTCACTACCGCCCAGCATGGCTTGGGCATGGTATAGCTTGCAAAACCAGTTCCGGCAGCAGCAGGTGTTTCTTTATATATTACAGTCGGGTTTTCAATTTTGGCAGCTACATCGAAGCGGTCAGCAAGTTCAGCGGCGATAATTTCTTTTTGTACAAACCCCATCAGGTTGATGTGCAATTCGTCTTCATCTTTGTGCCATTTTAAATTAAGCGTTGGGTCTTCCAGGTTTAAAACTTCCAGTGCGTGTGCCAGGGTTGCGAATGCTGTTTGGTTTTGTGGCAGTACCTTAACGGTCATCAGCGGTGTTTTAACAGCGGTATATTGTGGTATATATTTTGGCGATCCCAAAATGTTGCCGGCTGAAGCTCCGGATAACCCGGTAATGATGCCCAGATCTCCTGGCTCCAAAGTCTTCATATCGATGGCTTTGTCTGTAAATCGTTTTTTAATTTGGGACACCTTTTCTTGTTGTCCTGTTGTGTAATTTATAACTTCATCACGTATATTAATTTTACCGCAATATATCTTTACATACGACAGTTTTCCGAGTTTCGGATCATGCCTGATTTTATAAATCAGTGCTGAAAGCAGATCAGCAGGTGCTGATGAATGCGGAATAAAATCCAAAACTGCATTCAGCAATGTATCCATCCCTTTCCCGTTTTTGGCAATGCCGCTGAGTACAGGAAATATCTGAAACTGATGCGAATAATGATAAAGCTTTGCAAGGATGGTTTCAGGTGGAATTTCCACACCATTAAGGTATTTCTCCATGACATCTTCATCCAGTTCGCTGAGGTTTTCCATCGATAATTGGGTCAGCGGTTCAGGGGAATCGCCATAGTTGGTATCGAGTAAGTGATTAACATCTGCATTGAGCGAGCCTTCATTTTTTGGAATAGAAAGGCAGAAGGTTTTGATGTTCAGCTCTTTTTCAATGTTTTCGATCAATCTGGCGGCATCGGCACCATCCCGGTCTATTTTATTGATGAAAAAAATCACCGGAATTTTCCTTTCCTTCAACGATTCCCACAATGCCCAGGTATGCGCCTGAAGTCCCTCCACCGCTGAAACTACAAGGATTGCGCCGTCCATAATTTGCAGCGACCTTTCCACCTCTGCCGAGAAATCAGCGTGGCCGGGAGTATCCACAAGGTTAACCCTGCACCCTTTCCAATCGAATGATAATTCCGCCGCACGAATCGAAACACCGCGTTCCTTCTCCATTTTTAGTATGTCGGAAGTGGTAGTGCCTTTGTTAACATCTCCCGGCTTTTTTACTGCACCCGCCAGGAAAAGAAATTGTTCGGTGATGGTTGTTTTTCCGGCATCCACATGTGATAAAATACATAAGTTTCGTATTTGTTGCATACTTTTGTTTTGGATTCAGGTGCGCAAATATAGATAGTTATCCTTTTTGGTGATTTGTTAAAATCAGATCATGAATTTTATTAACAATTTATAAATGATATCCCGAAGCAGATTGTTTTTGATCGTTGATTCTTAGTTTTTTTCGCAAGGAATTATGTTGAAAAACCATTATTAAGAATAATTTTAAATTAGTGAAATCATTTCTTATTCATGAAATTCTTGCTTAGTTTTACCAAGAAGAATTTGGTTAGTATTTATCTTTGTTTTTGGTTAAAGTTGCGGGAAAAAACATAGGTGTAGTCGTATTTGCCAAAATCAGCAAACCATGTTTGAAAACAATTAAAACATCAAATTAATAACCATTACAAAACTTAGTCTAATGAGAAAAATTTACAATGAATTTGTTGGATTAGTCAACCAGGGACTTTCAGGCCGTTCCACAAAAAAAATAAAGTGGGTTGGTTTGTTCGCATTGTTATTCATTTTTATTGCATCATCTTATGCCCAGAATTGCGGTACAGGAGAAACAATAGTTTGGGATGCGGATCAAAATATAAACGGAATTTTTGAACTTGCACCCGAAGATATTCTCCAGATTGAGCCTGGAGTAAATATTGTTTTCGAAACCTCCGAATCAAAACTTTCTATCCAGGGTACTGTTCTCGCTATCGGCACAGAAACTGAACCTGTAACTTTTTCAGGAGCCTTACCTGAAGGGTGGTCGGGCATTGATTTGATTAATGCATGTCCATCCCGGTTTGTCTATTGTGATTTTTCCGGCATTAACCGGGGAGGAGCTAAACTGGGAAATGCCCGTGCAGTTGCCGGAATAGAAATATCAAATACCGATGATGTACAGTTTAAACATTGCAGTTTTACTGAAAATAATGACGGGATTGCAATATCAAATTCACTGGGCGTGCTGATCGAATCATGTATTTTTTCGGATAACGAAATTCTACCGGGCCCCAACGGCTTGATAACTGTTGCAGGAAGCACATCCGATACGATTAGAAATTGCAGTTTTAGCAGAAACAAAACCAATCTGCGGGGTATTGTATATGTGCTTAGCGGATCAAATACCGTTATTCAGAATAATGCATTTAAATCCACATCTTTTTTTGAACCTATTTTTAACGGCACAATTTTTTCGGTTATCAACCTTAAGCAGAGTCTCTCACCAAATCTTTTGATTATAAACAGTAACGAGTTTTCGGGAACAACAGTTCCTCAAAACAACAGGGTTTGCGAAATATCCATTTTTGGAAATCAGAGCAACATCGATTTTTCGAATGCCCTGATTTGGAATAATACATTCCTGGGCTATCCATTTCCACTACCCGGACTACCCGATAAAACTGCCATCCGGGCAAATTATTCAGTGCTCACCATATCCCATAATTCAATTCAATACTACAACCGGTCGGGGGTTGAGTTGCTGGATTCCGAGGCAAAAATCAACCTCAATACTTTCGATGCCAACAATTGTAGTTTAAGTTCGGTATATTTTAATGAGTTTAATAATTATTCAGGGCGTGAGATCAACAATGTAATCTTCGCCAATGTTTTTACAAATAATTCAGGCCCAAATGCGCCGGCGATATTAAGCACCATAAAACCAGACCACGACATCATTACCACAATCAGCCAGAATGTGTTTACCGGAAATGAAGCCGAAAGCGGTAAGGGCGGTGCCATTTATGATTACTACGGAAGTCAGATGGCTATCGAAAACAATTTTTTTAGCCAAAATATTTCTTCAGCAGGAGGCGCAATTTGCATCGAAAGCAATGCACTGGATGAAATTGTTGCAACCGTGATTAGGGATAATACTTTTAACCAAAATATTGCATCGGGTTTTGGTGGTGCCATTTATGCAAACAGAAGTATGATAACTATCAACGATAACCTTATTGAGGAGAATCAAGCGTTGATTGGTGGCGGATTATTTCTGGATGGTTCACTTACTACATCACAAAAATCGATGAGGGCCTCCATTAATATTACAGATAATATTATCCGAAATAATGTTTTTAGTGAAGCAGGTGGCGGATGTTATTTGCTGAACTGTAGCGATATTGAATTTACCAGAAATTTTGTTGGAGGCAATACCACTTTTGGAACGCCAACAACCCAAATCGGGGGTGGCTTGTATGCCAGTGCCTGCAACCTGGAAGTTTACAATTCTCATTTTATAGGAAACATTGCAGGTGCTGATTTTGGTGGCGTATTCCTTAACATGGATGCCGGCAACACGCTGGTATTTCAGAACTGTAATGTTACCGGCCATAATGATGTGGGAGGAATTGTATTTGGATCCACTGTAACCCCTCAAAATGTGGATATTTATAACACCATCTTTTTTGAAAATAATGATGGGGCTACCGGTAAATCTGTATTCTACAGTGGGCCGGAAGCTATTGCCATAACAAATTGCTATTTTGATATTTTACCATCATCTGATGTAACCTTCGTTAATGAACTGGTAAACAATGAGCCCGGTTGGATTGGATCAGGAGATTATTACCTCAATTGTGGAAATTCAGTTTGTATCGACAGTGGTAATCCCGATGCTGCTTATAATGATTTGCCAGGTGCAAATCCTGATGAAGCCCTTTTCCCGTCATGCGGGTCACTAATCAACGATATCGGGATCAGCGGAGGGCCCTACGCCCTTGATGTTCCTGAATTGTTCCAAACGGACATGCTAATTGAAGAATTCAATAAACCCGGTGAACAGCTGGCGCATCAAAATAAGTCAGCATTGTCAGTACCGAATATTTCTGTTGACCAATTCGTTGTGTATCCCAACCCATCAACCGGAATATTTTATATCTCTGCCGGTGAGTCATTGTCCGGTGTGGCAGGCTTAACCATTACGGATGTAAACGGAAGGTTAATCATTCACAGGCAAATTCAGGACATGACAAATGGAATTCCTGTTGATCTGTCTGGTGAGCAGCCAGGTTTATATTTGATACAGATACATGGCGAAAAACAAGTTTATTCTAAAACTGTGATGCTAAAATAAGGTAAGGGAATAGACGCCTTTTCTCAAAAGTTGGCTTACAATCCGAAATGGTATCTTACCTCTCAGGAACCAACTTTTAAATGGTATCAATTCTCAAAATCAGATATTTAATCATCGAATTAATAATGAAATAAAATAATACAGGATTATGAAGAAATTTACATTACTTACCGTTATTCTTTCCTTTACTGCGGTTTCCTTTTGTATAGAACCCGCCGAGACAATACCGTTGAAAAGCACCATCGAGGAATTTTCTACGCAGGAATTATATCCTCAGCAAGTGCCTGACCATGCGCTTCAGGGCGAAAAAATTGACGGTGCTTATATTATGAAAGTGTTATACCCTAAGCATTTAATTACCAAATCCAGAACAACCTATTTCGACTGGCCGGGAGGTGATCCGACAGGTAATAGCTGGATTATATATCTTGATGAAGCTGTGTTTGAAGCAATTTCGCTTGAACCCGGAGATGAAGTGGCAATTTTCGACAAGGACCAGGGAATAATAGTTGGTGCCAATACCATTACTGCTTCGCCAGGACCCGGAAATTTTCAGCAATATATCATTGCCTTTACACAATTGGCCAATGGTTCGCAGGGATACGTTCCCGGGAATGAATTTGAGTTACAGTGCTGGAAAGCTGATGAGCAAATGGTGAGCCAGGCTTTTGTGGCAAATTTCATCAATCCTTATGGCGATGCTTATGTTCCTGAGAACAATGATTTTCCGCCTTCCGACAGGCAGTATAGTATTGCTTTGCTTGAATTTGCACCTGTGCTTTGCCCCGAGGATATTTTTGTTTGTGGGGATGCAGAACCATTTGAAATTACTGGTGGCCTTCCTGAAGGTGGAACCTATTCCGGCCCAGGTATTGAAAACGGAACAACTTTCGATCCGGACCTGGCAGGCGTTGGCATACATGTTATTAACTATACCTATACCAACCCGGCAACCGGTTCGGTTTACCTCTGCGAATTTGAAATCACCGTTTTTATCCCTGAGGTTACCTGCCCGGCTGATTTTGGAGTGTGTTGTGACGCCCAGCCTTTCCTGCTTTCCGGAGCAATTCCCGAAGGAGGGACCTATTTTTTGAATGGTGAACCCATCACAACCTTTGCTCCTGATTGTGCAGGTATCGATGATTTTGAAATTTTGTATCAATATACCGATTCCATTACGGGATGTGCCGGCGAGTGCAGTTTTACCATTACTGTAAATGCCCTTCCGGTGGTTAGCTGTCCTGAAGATATTTCGGTTTGTTGCTATGACGACCCCTTTGAACTGATGGGAGCCATGCCCGAAGGAGGAACTTATTACCTCGATGGAAACCCGGTTACCACCTTCGTACCCGACTGTGCCAATACCGGCGATCATGAAATTACCTATGTTTATCAGGATACTGAAACCCTGTGTGAAAATTCATGCAGTTTCGTAATAACGGTTTTTGATCAACCGGTAGTTACTTGTCCTGATGATATCATGGTTTGTTGCGATGCCGAGCCTTTTGAGCTTACCGGTGCTACACCCGAAGGAGGTACCTATTATTATCTCGGTGAACCGGTAACAACCTTCGACCCGGAGTGTGGAAACTTTGGAAATTATGAGATCAATTATATCTATACCGATCCCGTAACCGGATGCACAGGTTCGTGTTCATTTATGATTATTGTAAACGAATTGCCTGAAGTTATCTGTCCGGATGATTTTTCATTGTGTTGCACCAGCGATCCACTGTTGCTCGATATGGTTCAGCCATTAGGAGGCAGCTATCCAGGCCAGGGTGTAACAATGCTAGGTGACGAATATTATTTTACCCCCGAATGTTCAAACTTGAATGACTTTGAGATTACTTATACTTTTTCTGATGATAATGATTGCACCAGCACCTGTTCTTTTACAATTTCCGTTACAGAACCTCCGGAAATTTCATGTCCTGAAGATTTCGGGGTATGCTGTGATGCCGAACCGGTTTTACTTTCAGGTGGAATACCACAGGGAGGTTTTTATTCCGGGCCGGGCGTTTCGATGGTGGGTGATGATTATTACTTCACCCCTGATTGCTCTATGACCGGACCTCAGGAGTTGATATATACCGTTGAGTCTGCCGGTGGTTGCATCAGCACCTGTTCGTTTTTTGCTGATATTGCACCTGCACCGCAGATCAACATTATACCTGCCGATACATTGATTTGTTCAGATCAGATCATGGATTTTTCAGGATTGGTAGAAGCATCAAATTACACCAATGTGCAATGGTTTGCCACAATCGGAACAGGATTTTTTGATGATGATAATGCACTTGAACCTATCTATTATCCAACTCCAATTGATGTTCAGTTGGGTTGTGTAATGCTTTCCGTTACAGTATCTCCGGTAAGCCCCTGCACCGCAAGCTATCAGGATTTTGTTCAGGTGTGTTTTCAGGCTGCTCCAACCGTTGATGCCGGAAATGATGCTACAATTTGTGATGGTGAAAGCTACGCACTGATGGAGGCAAGTGCGCTGAATTATGTTTCTGTATTTTGGTCAACCAATGGTAACGGAACTTTTGATAACCCTGCTCTGGTAAATCCCACATTCTTTCCTGATGTAAATAATGTTCCCTCTGTTGTTGAACTTTGTCTCAACGCAATTCCCGAAAATCCCTGCCAATTGGTGAAAATTGATTGTATGGAGCTTACAGTTGTTGAATTCCCTGAGGTTTCATGCCCTGATGATTTCGAGCTTTGTTGCACTTCAGAACCTGTTTTGCTCAATATGGCTACACCGGCAGGTGGAGTTTATTCCGGTGAAAATGTAAGTGCTGTAGGTGATGATTATTTTTTCACACCCGATTGTGGATCATTAGGTGATTTTACTGTTACTTACATTTATACGCAAAGCGAAACCTGCGCTGATACCTGTGAATTTAACATCTCAGTTGTTGAAGCATTTCCGGTATTCTGCCCGGATGATATTACCGTATGCTGCGATGCTGATCCTTTTGAACTTTCAGGCGCAACACCCGAAGGTGGAACCTATTCACTGGATGGCGAACCATTAACTGTGTTTACGCCGGAATGTGGAAATCCGGGAGAATTTGAGATTTTGTATACTTATATCAACCCTGCAAGCGGTTGCGAGAGTACCTGCACATTTACCATAACCGTTTTACCTCTTCCGGAATTAACATGTCCGGATGATTTCGCAGTTTGTTGTAATGATGATCCTTTGTTATTGGATATGGCAGGCCCAGCCGGAGGACAATACAGTGGTAGCGGTGTTACCATGATTGGTGATGAATACTTTTTTATTCCTGACTGCGGAATCCTGGGCGATTTTGATATCACATACAGTTATACCGATGCAAATCAGTGTTCGAATACCTGTACATTTACCATTACTGTAAACCTTTATCCTGAAGTTACATGTCCTGATGACATGGTTGTTTGTTGTGAGGCAGAACCCACTCTGCTAACCGGTGGCATGCCCGAAGGAGGAATTTATTCAGGAACGGGCGTTTCCATGATCGGGGATGATTATTATTTTACGCCCGATTGCAATATGGCAGGTCCCGTTGAAATAACTTACACCTATCCGGAACCTGGTAATTGTTCAAACTCCTGCACATTTCTTATCGAACTGGCACCTCAGGCTGAAGTAAATATCCTGCCATCCGATACATTAATCTGTAGCACAGATTTGATGGATTTCACAGGATTGGTTGAGGCATCAAACTATAATGCAGTCCAGTGGTTTGTTACAATCGGTACCGGATTTTTTGATGATGAAAATGTACTTGAACCAATATATTTTCCTACATCCATCGATGTTCAGTTAGGTTGCGTTTTGCTTGGTGTTACGGTGTCACCAATAAGTCCTTGTACCTCAAGTTATCAGGATAATATCGAAGTTTGTTTCCAGGCAGCCCCAACAGCAGATGCCGGTAATGATGCTTCAATCTGCGAAGATGAAACATATCAGTTTGTTGATGCAAATGCAACCAATTATTCGGCGATTCAGTGGACGTCTTCAGGGAACGGTACTTTCGATGATCCATTAGCATTGAATCCAATATACTTCCCGGATATGACCGATTTTGATACAACCGTTGAAATTTGCCTCAATGCTGAGCCTATAGAACCATGCGTTGTTGCAGCAACGGATTGTATGGGGCTGTCTGTTTTTAGCTATCCTCAGTTAACCTGTCCTGATGACTTTGAGATTTGCTGTAATGATGGTATGATATTACTCAACCAGGCAACGCCTTCCGGTGGTATTTACAGTGGAGAGCATGTGATGGAAATGGGCGGGGCATATTATTTTACACCCGATTGCGCCGAACCGGGAGATTATCTGATAAACTATTCATATACCGTAGGTGATGATTGTACCTCAACTTGTGACTTTACAATAACTGTGCATGATATCCCTGAGTTAGCCTGTCCGGCGAATTTCGAATTGTGTTGTAACGAAGAACCTTTCTTGCTCTCAGGATTGGCAACACCAATAGGTGGAGTTTACACAGGAGAAGGCGTTATGATGATTGGAGAAGATTATTATTATGATCCGGATTGTGTTGTGATGGGTGATCAGTTAATTACCTACACCTATACCACACAAAATGGTTGTAACAATTCCTGCGAATTCATTATCACAATAAATCCTGAACCTGAAGTTACCATAACAGGTGAAGTTGGGCCGGTTTGCCCCGGAGCAGAACTGGTATATACCGGAACTGAAGGATTGGCAACATATAACTGGGAGGTAATTGGAAATGCTACCATCATTGGATCATCCGATCAGCAAACTGTTAATTTAGTTAGTGGAGATGTTTGTGGTGAGCCTTTCACATTGTCACTCACTGTAACTGATGACAACGCCTGTTCGGCAACAACGGATATTTCAGTCCTGATTCAGGCACCCGAACTGACCGTCACCTGTCCGGCAGATGCAACCCTCGATC
>CAYNDN010000024.1:0-2775 GCA_964395075.1 uncultured Lentimicrobiaceae bacterium
TTATGGCGGGGTTAAATAATTAACAAACAATAGTTTAATCAAAATCCCGGAAGGGTAAAATCGACTATTCCTCCCCCGCCAAAAAAAAAGCCCTGAAAACTTTCGTAATCAGAGCTTTAAGCGTGTTATTAAGTACCCGAGGCCGGAATCGAACCGGCACGGACAAAGTCCAATGGTTTTTGAGACCATCGCGTCTACCAATTCCGCCACTCGGGCAGGTACTATTTTATGAACTTCTGAGGGGAAATTTTAATCCCTCTGTTTTTTGAGGGGGCAAAAGTAAAAAGTTTTGGTTAATTTAATATTAAATATCGAAATAATTGTGCCTGCATCGAATTTGTTCTAATTTTGCAGCTCATTTAAAAATCGGCTAATTTGTTCAATATCATGGCGGCAACAGTTAACATTTTTTCCGGTGACAGCTCGGAATATCTGGCAGAAAAAATTGCCAAAGCATACGGTTCTGAGCTGGGAAATGTAACAATTTCCCACTTCAAAGATGGTGAATACCAACCCTCTTTTGAGGAAACCATCCGCGGAAATGACGTTTTCCTGGTGCAATCAACCAACCCGCCTGCCGACAACCTTTTCGAGTTATTGCTTTTGATTGATGCTGCAAAGCGTGCTTCGGCAAAACGCGTTGTGGCACTGATCCCGTATTTCGGGTTTGCCCGCCAGGATCGCAAAGATAAACCCCGTGTTTCGATAGGTGCCAAGCTGATCACCAACCTGTTGGTTGCTGCCGGCGTTGACCGTATCATCACCATGGATCTCCACTCCGACCAGATTCAGGGTTTTGTGGATATTCCGGTTGACCACATGTATGCATCATCCATTTTTGTTCCTTACCTCATGAAGATGAACTTGCCCAACCTCGTCATGGCCAGCCCGGATACTGGTGGAACAAAGCGGGCCGCAGCTTATGCCAAATTTTTGGATACCGACCTCGTAATCTGCTTTAAGCAGCGCAAGCGCGCAAACGAAATAGGATCGCTGAGAATTATCGGGGACGTGAAAGGCAAAGATATCGTTTTGGTTGACGACATCATCGACACGGCAGGCACCATCACCAAATCAGCAAATATGATGATGGATCAGGGAGCTACTTCGGTACGGGCCATGTGTACACACCCCGTGTTTTCATCAAATGCCGTTCAATTGATCGAAGGTTCGGCACTAACGGAAGTTTTGGTTACCGATACCATAAAAAGGGAACCAAAAGGCAAGATAACCACACTTTCGACAGCCGAAATTTTTGCTGATGTTATCAAACGTGTAAATAAAAATAAATCGATAAGTACTCATTTTGAGTTCCCAACGATGTTATAAATTCATTCATTCATTAAAATTAAATTCAAATGAAAGCATTAAAATTGAGCGGCTCTCTGCGTGAGAGCGTAGGGAAAAAAGATGCCAAGAAACTCAGAAGGGAAGGGAAAGTACCCTGTGTGTTGTACGGCGGCGAAAAACAAATCCAGTTTTCGGTTCCCGAAAAAGATTTTAAACCCGTGGTTTTTACACCTCATACCCATCTTTTGGAAATTGAGGTTGGAGGCAAAACATACAAATGTATTCTCCAGGATATTCAGTATCACCCGGTGAAAGACAACATTTTGCATGTTGATTTTCTGGAAATTTTTGACGACAAACCGGTTACCATTGCCATACCGTTGCGTTACACCGGTACATCAAAGGGTATATTAAAAGGTGGCCGGTTGTTTAGGAAATACCGGAAACTCACTGTTAGTGCTCTGCCGAAAGACTTGCCCGACGAGATTGTTGTAGATATCACAGAACTGGGTATCAACGATTCAATTAAGATTGAAGATCTTGAGCGTCCGAATATCACATTCCTCGACCCGCCAACTTCAGTGGCAGCGGCTGTTAAGACGGCCCGCGCAGTTGAAGAAGATGAGGAAGAAGAAGCTGAAGGCGAAGAAAGTGGCGAAGGTGAAGAAGGTAAAGCTGAGGGCGGCGAAGGCGAAGCCAAAAAAGAAGAATAGATTTAAAAAGTCTGATGATAGAAAAAGGTACAGGGCATTGCGCTTTGTACCTTTTTTTTTTCATAAACCCACATGCGTAGTGGAATATCAACCTTGTTTTGATGCTTGAATATCCTACTTTGTTGGACGCTTCAAGTTCAGGGAAGAAGAGCGACTTTCCATCGTCCGAAATTCATCGAAACGTCACGCCAATTCTTGCTTGACTTTACAGTAGTTGTGTTTTACCAAAAAATGAAAGGTTTGAGTTGGAAGTTACTGCCCAACTTGGACAAGCCAAAACCAAAAAAGGAGCTACATTTATGCCCGTCAAAACGGAAATACCAACGTAACCTTATAAGCAAAATTATCGGCCATATCGGGCAGGTTATAAGCACCATAGCGGTAAAAAGCCCCTAAGCCAATTGTATAAATACCACTCATATTCAGCAGGTTGTTGATAAGCAGCCCTGATTCAAAGTAGCCCTTTTCCATGGTTTTAAAACTAACACCTTTATGGTATTCAGAATGATCGAGATCGCCAAAACCTATGTTTGTTGCAACGACAAATTCGGGGCTGAACTTTTTTGGTCGCCAAAGCAGCTTTCCAAAATTATGGGCATAAAACAGAAATGCATACCGGTTTGATAAAAACTCATTCATGTGCTGTGTGGCAAAGCTTGTGGGCGCATACAAAGTGAAAACACGGTAAGACCCCCGACCGTTGTACAGGTTACTTTGTGGAATGGGATTATCAACATATCCGGCTAAAATTTCAAATTTTGATTCCCCGAGG
>CAYNDN010000024.1:2785-12951 GCA_964395075.1 uncultured Lentimicrobiaceae bacterium
AAAAAAGTTTTACTGATCTTGAGGTCAAATTTGTTGTAATTGAATTGCCCGCCAAAAGCCCCTTCCATACCCCTTGTGTATTGAAACCAGATAATTGGATAAGTGGTTCCCAGAGAAATCCTGGTATCGGGCATTTCAAGAAATTGTTCTTTGTGTGCGTAGCGGAATCCGGCTGAAAATTCGCTGAACATATATTCCGGCTTTTCTGCAGGGGGCTTGCCCTGTTCAGGATAGAAATAATAATCATTGGTAATTGTTTTCCGGTCATGGGCTATTCCGGCATAAAAAGTTCCATAACGGAGGGCGCGAATGCTTACCGATGCCTGCATGCGCTCGGTGCGGTCCATGTTTTTGAAAAGGAAATTCCTGAAATTGGCCGGGTTTAACAGCTTGTTGTTATCACCGTAAAGCTTAACCCCACCACTCTCGGTAACATCATTGAAATAGTTTAGTTTGAGTATTATTTCGCGATAGCGGTCGATAGTAATTGACAGGTCGCCGCCATACTTTGCATTTTTATCTCTGAAGCCATACCCCCAATAACCTCCTACCCCGAATACCTGCGATAGCTTCCGGCTGGTTCGCAAACCAAGCCCCATATAAAGCCCTTCATAATTATTATATCTGCCAATTTTCGACAGGTCCAGGTCAACCTTACCGAGAGGCAGCCGGTTGTTGAGCAATGATTTTAGTGTATAAGCCCTCCTTTCGAGATTGGATTCCTGAGCAACACTGTCGATAAATTCATAAGTCCGCTGTTCGCGATTGGTTAATAAATCTTCGCGGTAAGCCATCCAGAAATCTTCGGAGCGGTTGTTGGCATTGAGATCGAATTCGAGTGTTATGTGGCTAAACTGCCGCCTGATCAGATCGGGGTTTAAAACGATATCTTTTATGTAGTGCTTTCCCCTGCCCACCGGAATAAAATTATTCACTTTCAAATTGCTAAAAACAATATCCGTGTTCAACTGCACAGGGAACCATGTTGTATCATCCACCAACTCATACATTTGTTGGATTTTAACAGACACACCTTCTTCAGTGCGAGAAGGTTCGGCAATCACATTCTGAATGGCCCATCCATAAGAATTGATGTACAATAAACCTTTTAATCCATCGAAATTGGTGTTGATGCGTGGCCGGTAAGATATGATGAAAACACTGTCGCCCCTGGCCGAATAGGTAGTATCTTCTATCTGAAAATAGTATTTTTTGGTGCTCCCTTTTGAAATGGGATTGATGTAATTTTTATCAGAAATCCGAATCAGCTCATTGTAAAAAGTGGACGACTGCAACTGGGTACTTAAAAAAACCAGGATCGGATCTTTGAAACCAGAAACCCTGGAAGCAATTATTTTCTCATGATTTCTGTCCGGTGCCAGAAATTTGCGTTCTGTAACATTTTCGAGCATGAAAAAATCCTTATCATCTATGAATTTCTTCAGGTTGATATACGATGAATCAGTCGGGTCTATTTCTTCCGGGTTGATCTCCGTTGTATCAATGGTAAAAACCAACTTTTCGTAGGAAGTGTATGAAAATGAAGACATCTTTTCCGGGTTGTTCCGATTTCGGTTGGCTACCACATTTCTGATGATGCGATGCGCGGGATTTTCACCTGCAACTATCTCCACCTCAATGAGTTCTATGGTTGATTTTTCAAGGTAGATTTTAAGCCCTTTGGTTTGATCTTTAACATAAAAAGTTTGAAGCCGATAGCCAACATAAGAAAGGCTCAGGAATTCAATGGGATCCTTATCGGCAATCCTGAATTTTCCGTCGATATCTGTTGCAGTTCCAACATGGCTGCTGTTGGTGATGATGTTTACAAACGCCAGCGGTTGCCTGGTTTCCGCATCAATTACTTTCCCGGTTATGAGATTTTGCCCCGTTGCAATCGCGGAAAAGAAAAGTAAAAAAAGAAGATAGGTAAAAATATTTTTCAAAGTTATCTTGTGTTACGGGATTAAGTTTTTGGACCAATATCATTAATTTTTTCCCAGTTCCTTTTCGATATATTGTTTTAATATTTCGGCATCAGGCAGTTTCAGCATGTATTGCTGAATAAACAGGTTTTCATCCATACCGGCAGTAGCATATTTTACCAACGCCTTGTCCTTTTCGGCAACCAACAAAATACCTACAGGATGATTATCCACAGGTTCTTTAATTTCAGCCTTATAATAATTCAGATATGTATTTAACTGGCCGATATCGCCATGCTCAAATTCGCCGATTTTTAAATCAATCAACACATGGCATTTCAAAATCCTGTGATAGAAAACCAGGTCGATGAAGTAATATTTTTCACCAATGAGGATTCGCTTTTGGCGTGCTTCAAAGCAAAAGCCATAACCGAGTTCGATGATGAAATTTTGCAAATTATTGAGTATCGCTTTCTCGAGATCGGATTCTTCAATGATTTCCTTTACAGGAAGGTCCAGAAATTCAAAAGCATATATGTTTTTTATAATATCGGTCGGATCCAGTGGCTTTGTTTTCTGTGAAACAAGCTTTGATAATTTTTCAGGATTTTTCGATAAACCACTTCGTTCAAAATACAAGCTGGCTATTTGTCTGCGCAGTTCACGAACACTCCAGGCTCCTTTTATGCATTCAATTTCATAAAATGTACGTTTTAACTGATGATCAATGCCAAGCAGTAACTCCAAATGCGAGTATGAAAGCCTGGCTAAAATCTTTTCACCTGGAACAAATAACCCATTTTGTAATTGTAACGTTGAATTTCCAGTATTTTGAGGATCATCCAAAATGGGGAACAGTGTCCCCCATTTTTGTTTTTTAGATAATTCGGGGGACAGAGACCCCCGAATTACATCAGATAGCTGAGGATAATGGTGATAAAAAAGCCTATACCTTCTTAGGCTGCGCTCATCCATCCCTTTAATTTCTCGTAAATGAGCAGCAATGGATCTTAAAAGTGATTTACCATATTCCGCTCTGTCTTTCCCATTTTGCTCAAACTCAACAATGTAATAACCAATCAGCCAGTTCCGGATAGTGAGCATCCGGTTTACGGTGTTTACTGCTGAACGTTGTAACTGCTGATGAACATTTTGGATATTAACAACAAGGGCTTTAAAATCATGCATGATCATATCGTTTTTCGAATCCCGAAAATAATCCTTTCTCATGAATGCTCCAACAACAAAGAAAAAAATATCAAAACAGCCTAAGCAGCAAAGTATTCTTCCAACTCCTTCATGGTGTTTTCGGTTTTCACAATATCCTTGTAAACTTCTCCTTTGTCCAAAACCAGGATTCTGCTACAAACCTCGGTAACATGGTTCAGGTCGTGGCTGGATATCAGCATGGTGATGTCGGTTTTTTCCCTGAGTTCATTCAGCAGCTTGATAAGGCGTATCTGTGTGGTTGGGTCGAGGCCGTTGAAGGGCTCATCGAGGATCAGGATTTCGGGCTTGGGAAGCAGTGCTGCGGCAATGCCCACTTTTTGTTGGTTGCCACGCGAAAGGTCGCGCACGTACTTTTTTTTGCCAAGCACCTCACCGTTAAAGAAGGATTCATATTCGGCATAAAACTGTTCCAGGTCTCCCTTTGGCAGCTTATACACGCCGGCGATAAATTCGAAGTATTCTTCGGGTGTCAGAAAATCAATGAGGTAATTATCATCCAGGTACGAACCTGTTATACGTTTCCAGGCTGGATTTTCTGCCACATTTTCCATATTTATTTTCACCTCTCCTGATGTTGGGCGGATCAAATCCAAAATCAGACGGAAGAATGTGGTTTTTCCCGCGCCATTGTTTCCAACAAGGCCAAAGGATTCGCCTTTGCTAATTTTTAGTTTAGGCAGGTTAAGTACCACCTGCTCGTTGTATTGCTTGGTTAATTCGAATGTTTCTATCATTGTTGTTATGTTTTTCAGTTGATTAATACTTTTTTCTAAATCCTTCACCTATGGTGTACCTGCGCTCCATAAACCGGTTTACTGCTGCTTTGAGCAGTGGCATCAGCATTACCGGGAAAGAAATCAGGAATTGGGTAGCACTCACACCCTGGTAGTTGAAGGCTGCACCTTTGGAAAGGTCGAGACGCTTTTTGTTGTTGGTTGACATGTAAATCACAAAAACGGAACTTACACCCATGTTGAACAAAGCTGCCATCAAATTAATGAACATGATTCTTGTTCCGAAAAATCCATACGGAAGTGTGATTATCATGCTGGCAATCGTAGCAACCACCAGGAGATTGTATTTGGCTTTGAAATAAAGAAAAAAATCATCGATGTGTGTGAGGATGCCATCAAAATAGCTGCTCTCCCAGCTTAAAAGATACTGGCCATAGATCAGCGTTACACCACCCGTCATAAAAATCCCCACAAAAATCAACCAACCGTTCTGGCCATATAACTCTGGATTGGGATAAAAAATAAGTCCGTAAAGCAGAAAAATCGGCAGAAAAATCACGGTACTTTTCGGACGTTTGTTGCGCATCATCAGCTTTATTTCAAGCGAAATCAGGTTGCCGACTTGCCCCAGTGTTTTCAGGTATTTAAAATCCGAAACATTTCGCTTTGAAGACTTTTTAAGATGTAGATTGTCCTCAGGATAAAGGTGTGTGATGAGATCCCTAAAATTATACATGTATGCAAAAGCCGCCACAACCAACGGGCCCAGAAGCCACAGTGGGTTTGTAAGCACTCCTGTGTAGAGCATTGATGAAAACTTCCCGATGGATATCAAACCAAAATACTCTGCCGCAACCAGAAAACCGATCACGAACATCATGATGACGGTTACCAAAGTATTTCCGGAAAGGTTTCGCTTGAACATCAGCGCCAGGAAATTTACCGCCAGTATCGTAAAAATAATGGCAAACACATATCCTGTAATTTGGAATCCGGAGTACTCAGGTGCCATTTGAAATATGATAAATGGTGTAATTGTAAGCACCGGAATGAAATTAAAAATGGCGAAAACAGATTTTCCCAAAACATAATTCACCAGCCTGGATCTACTGATGGGCAGATGCAAATAGGGCTGCACCGAAAGTACCGGAACTTTTTGCAGGAAAAAACGCATAGCAAAGCCCAGGGAGAAACCATACAGCAAAAAGGAGTTAAAAATTTCGATGTGATTCCCGGTGCCAAAATAGCTGCTGATTTCATCACTGGCGGCAATTTCGTGAAATTCCATACCGAGAAAAATACTGCCAATGAGTATTTCAGCAAATATGATAAAGAACAAAAACCCGAGAAATAATTTTATTCCAACGGATTGTTCCCACATGGACGAACGACGTTTTTCGCGCCACTCGTTTTTTGTAAACCATTTCAATAACATATTATCCTGTTTTAATTAAAAATCGCGACACTTCCAAAAACTATACAATACTTGCTAACCTGCTAAATACAAAGCTTATAACCACTAAAAAGAAAATGTGTTTAAAATATACTGACCGCAAACGAACATTTTTTTTCGTGATTGGACAGGTGTTTTCTCAGCGGAGTTTCTGATTTTTTTTATGCCTGTCAATATCCCGGACTGACTTCTTCTCCAGATTTTTCCTGAGGGCCATAGTAAGGTCAACGTCGGTTTGGTTGGCCAGACAGATCAGCACAAATAAAACATCGGCAAATTCGTCGGCCAAATCTTTTTCCTTATCCGATTCCTTGAACGATTGCTCGCCATATTTCCTGGAGATGATCCTGGCAACTTCGCCAACCTCTTCGGTAAGTATAGCCATATTTGTTAATTCGTTGAAATATCTTACACCAGTCGTGCTTATCCAATCGTCCACCAGTTTTTGCGCCTCAGCAATTGTCATAATGTTTCGTATTTTTGGCAAATGTATGTAATACATGCTTGTGATTTAAATTGTAGTTAACACAAATCATTTCAGTTTTTAACGTATTATAAAAATGAACAAAAATCAATCTCTCCTTATCAGAGCTACTTTCCTGTTGATTTTTTTAATCGCATTCACATTTATAATCATCATTGCCAAGAACTTTCTGGTAACCTTAGCATTTGGTTTACTTGTGGGCTCACTGCTTTATCCGGTGTGCAGGTGGTTTTGTAAGCTTGGTTTACCGAAAGGCCTTTCCATTTTTGTTACACTCATCATTATGATGGCGTTTTTTACCGGAATATCAATATTTTTTGTCGGCGAAATAACAAAACTTGCCGGTGATTTTCCATCCCTTAAAAACAAAGCCCTGGACAATGTAAACCAGATGTCGGTGTTTATCGAGGCCAATTTTGGCATTGAAACCTATCAGCAGAAAAATTGGATACGCGAACAGGTTTCCAATATTTTTACATCCGGCAGCCAGTTTCTAAACAATTTGTTAAACGCCACAGCGGGAACATTTTTTAAGCTGTTTATCCTGCCGGTTTTCGTTTTCTACCTGCTTTATTATCGCGAACGTTTTAATTTTTTTGTTATGCGCATCGTTCCTCCAACTGAAAAACTGCGCACCAACAAGATTCTTGAAGAGGTTTCATTTGTTTCACAACGATACCTGGGCGGGGCCTTTATAGTGGTAATGATACTTTCAGTGCTCAACTCTGCCGGGCTTTATATTATTGGATTACAATACGCGATTCTGTTTGGTGTAATTTCAGCCTTCTTTAATTTTATTCCATACTTCGGAACCTGGATTGGCGCATTTTTCCCGTTTATGTTTGCATTGTTGACCGGCGACACACCCAACATGGCTTTGTGGGTACTGGCATTTTTCGCTGTCATACAATTCACCGAAAACAACATTCTTACCCCAAATATTACCGGCGGATATGTACGACTCAACCCTTTTATTACCATCCTTGCACTAATTGCTGGTGGCATGGTATGGGGCGTGGCCGGCATGTTGTTGGTTATCCCGTTTATTGCCAGTGTTAAGATCGTATTCGAAAATTACGAATCCACCAAATCTCTTGCTTTTCTGCTGGCACGCCCGGAAAACGAACCCTATCATCGAAGGGTTGAAAAGATTAAAAGATTCCTTAAACGAGATGGGAGCATGAAGCAGAGACGCACAGACGGAATAGGGTAAAGGAGCAAAGCCCCCGAAAAATCGGGGCAGGCAGTGCGTCTCAACTGGAGTAAAAAAACAGAAAATCTTGACAGATCAAAAACCATATCAAATCGTTGTAAAAACCCAGGCAGGACTCGAAAAACTGCTGGCTGAGGAAGTTTTCGCATGTGGCGGTCAATCGGTTGAAATCTTAACCAGAGCTGTAAAATGCAAGGGTGATAAAGCGGTAATGTACCGGCTCAACTACAAATCCAGGCTTGCGCTGAGGGTTTTGCGGGAAATCAAAACCTTTGATGTTGAAACTGAAAATGATCTTTTCACAAGGGTGAAAAAATTCAGTTGGAAATATTTCCTTTCGCCTGACCAAACTTTCGCTATTTATGCCACGGTGAGCAAAAGCCAGATGCAGCATTCGCATTATGTGGCTCTCAAAACCAAGGATGCCATCGCTGATTATTTTAGGGATGAATCCGGCAAAAGGCCAAATGTGGATATTGATAATCCTGATATTCGCATCCAGGTGCATATTACAGGCACAAAATGCACTTTGCTGCTCGACAGCTCGGGAGATTCACTGCATAAGCGGGGCTATCGCATCGGGCAGGGCAAAGCGCCAATAAACGAAGTACTTGCTGCAGGAATGATCAGCCTTTCAGGCTGGGAAGGAAAAACCACATTGTTGGATCCGATGTGTGGCTCAGGAACAATTTTGTGTGAAGCAGCCATGATTGCCAGGAATATACCGGCCGGCTATTTCCGGAAGGAATATGGTTTTATGCACTGGCCTGATTTTGATGAAGACCTATGGCAAAGTATCATTGCTGAAGAAAACGCAAAGATCATCAATCAGCAAGTAAAAATTTATGGGAGCGATGTAAATCAAAATATACTTGAAGTGGCCAGCGAAACCATTGCCGGAGCAGCCTTTACCGATGGCATTGAACTAAAGCAGGTAGCATTCGAAAACAGTAAGCCTCCCAGCAACCAGGGCGGAATCATCATCACCAATCCGCCCTATGGCGAGCGCATCCAAAAGTCTGACATACTTGCATTTTACAAAATGATTGGGGACACCCTAAAAAACCTTTATCCCGGCTATGAAGCCTGGCTGATCACATCCCATTTTGATGCATTGAAATCGTTAGGCTTAAGAACATCAAAGAAAATAAAATTGTATAATGGCCCGCTGGAGTGCAGGTTTGTGAAGTATGAGTTGTATAAAGGGAGCAGGAAAACTAAGCTTGTGAAGGAGTAAAATCCAGGCAAGTCATTGAATTGCCTGCCTGGAAAAAAGATTATTTCAGGATCAACATTTTTACTGTTTGCTTCCCGCCCTGGTTGATTTTCAGGTAATAGAAACCTTTGGATTGGTTGGAAAAATTTATCGTAAAGTCTGATCTGCTAATGCTACCATTGATAACTGACATACCATGCTGTTCAATGATTTCCCAAGATCAACAAACCATTGGACATAGATTGGACCTGTGCATTTGTCAATAATGAATTTAAATTTTGGCTTCATATAACGAAACATTATTTACCAAGGAAAAAATGCACTGTTTTCTATGGTGTTTGTGGCAAAAAGCAAACAGGCAAAAACATCCTGCTTACTTAATCCTTCGTATTCACCCATAATCTAATCGTGGTTAGTTATTTTTAATGAGAATGTTTGTCTTACTTCCACGCTTCCAATTTTAGATTGGAAATGTGTTTAAAATGAATATCCCTGCTAACCATGGTCATATTATGTTGCAAGGCTAAGGTAATAATCCAAATATCATTTTCCGGTATTGGCTTTCCTTTGTCTTTCAGTTCTTTCTTTATGCTGCCGTATAATCTTGCTGTTTCCTCATCGCATTTTAATACTGTAACTTCTTTTAAGAAATCATTGATTTTCGAAATATTTTGATGCTGTTTTGTTGAATTGTAAGCGCCATAAAATAATTCACCGGCTACAATGGAAGGGATGAAAATGTTTGGGCCTTTAGTTATTTCTGTAATCACCGAAGCTTCCTTTGCAAAAAGGGCAATTACAATATTGGTGTCTAACAGCTAATTACCACTCATCCTTTTCAATTTTTTCGCAGTCATTATTAATGGCTTCTTCCATTAATTTAAGGTCTGATTTATCGATTGAACCGGCAAACTTCAACAGCTTTTCCTTTTTGTTTTCTGGACTTTTGGGTTGCTGGTCTATAATCAACGATTGGATAAACTCAAGCAGCTTTGTTTGCTGCTGTTCGTTAAGCATGGCAATATAACGCTCTATGTTTTGTGACAAATTTTCGGTTTTCATTTTTGAAGAATTAAACAACAAATATATAAAATCAATAGGATAAACTTGTGCCAATTAGCAGTAATTATTCGGAAAGCTGCTAGCCTGTGCTATTCACAAAAATCGATATCCATTGCCAAATCCTTCTCCCAAATAGAATCCTTCGGGGAAAAGACGTGGAAACATAATTGAATATTTTACCAAAAAAGCAGGTTAGCCTTGAAGTTCTTTAATTAGTTTATCGTAAAAATTATCCTGCGCTTCAATTTCAAGCCAGGGATAATGGCCACATTTATCGATGATATGCATTTTGAAATCCGGGAGGTTCTTTTGCAGTGGTTCAAAAACGCCGTTAAAAGGATGTGGATCATAATTTCCGTGCAGGGCCACAACAGGCACATTGATTTTTTGAGCACACTTAAGGAGTCCACCATTTTTGCGCAGTGCTGCTGCTTCCGGCCAAACTTTGTTATAAACCTGATGATCGAAGTTTTCGCCGATGGGTAGAAATGTTGAATTAAATTGGTCAGTTTTTAATAATAGCATACCCAATTCCGACATCAATTGTTCACTGTTTTTCCCATTGGAAATCTGAGTATGAATTTTTTGAAAGCGGGTTTTTTCTTCAGAATCCAATCTTCCACTTCGTTTTGTTATCAGATCATTTGTGAATTTTTCTTCAAAAGGTGCTGAAGATATCAATATTAATTTGCTTACCAAATCCGGAAATCTGGCTGTGAAAATCCACGCCAGCCAGGCACCCCAAGAGTGGCCGGCCAAAACCACCGGCAAATCACAATAGCGCAGAATCTCCTCGTAGCATTCGAACAACTGCTCCTCAATGGATTTCCCATGATTAAGAATTTCCAG
>CAYNDN010000024.1:12961-19726 GCA_964395075.1 uncultured Lentimicrobiaceae bacterium
CGTGTCTCTCCATGCCGGGTTAGTTCATGTGGTATTTTTTCAGCTACAGGAGCCATGCTTTCGGCTGCGCCAGGGCCACCGTGCAGCAAAACTATCCTGATGGTTGCTTTTCCGTAAGTTCGTGAGCTTTCCATTTTTTAAAACAATTGTAATGATTCCGAAATTTTTTTGAATAAATCTATACTTAACACACCAAGCAGTGTTACGCAAAAACTGGCAACTATTGAGCCCGTGATCATCCAGGCCAGGAATGACTTTTGCGATTTTACCAATGCCAACCCAACAATCACAGTAGTTATCTGGCCTGCCAACAATGTCCCTATTATGCCCAATCCGACAGGGCCGTATTTATCCAAAATTTTCCGTATCCGCATTCCCTTTTTCGAAGATTCAGAATAATTTCCGGATTTAAAAATCCAGCGTTTGAGTTTATTGCCAAAAAAATACAGGATAAACACACTAAGGATTGCCCCGGATGCCGTCATCAAAAAGATGATAACCGGATGCAGGCCAATTATCAACCCAAGCGGAACAGCCTTCCATACGCCGGTGATGGCTGTTAAAAATACCAGAAGTGCCCCTATGATTTCCTGTTGATCCATCCTGAAAACCTTAAACCTATTTTCCTCCTGCTTCGATGTGCTCGTGCAGATAATGACGCAACAACCCAAAGACATGACTGGTGGTATTCGGGCCTTCATAAATGCTGTGAGACCGGTTTGGATAAGGCATCACCTGAAACATTTTATTATGTTTCACCAACTCGTTAATCAAAACTTCGGTGCTCTGATAGTGTACATTGTCATCGCCGGTTCCATGCACAATCAAAAGATCTCCTTCCAGGTTTTTGGCATAAGTAACCGGCGAACCTTCAATGAAGTCTTCCGGGTTTTCAGATTTCAAACCCATGTATCGTTCCTGGTAAATATTGTCGTAGAAAAACTGGTTACTCACAGGTGCAACAGACATACCGGCTTCATAAATTTCAGGATACCTGAACATGAGGTTGAGCGTCATGGAGCCACCGCCACTCCAACCCCAAACTGCAGTACGATCTGGATCTACAAAGTCCCATTTCATGATCTCTTTTGCCGCCATGGCCTGATCATGAGAATTTATGACACCGATTTTCCGGTAAATGCTTTTTCTCCATGCCCGGCCTTTGGGTGCAGGCGTTCCACGGTTATCTACCGAAATCACGATGTAACCTTCCTGGGCCAGCATTTTATGCCACATACTTGCAGCACTCCATTCGTCCGTTGCGGTTTGCCCCCAGGGCTCACCATAAACATAGAATAACACCGGATACTTTTTGGTATGATCAAAATCCGGTGGTTTAATTATGAAGCCTTCCATTGTGACATCATCTTCGGTAGTAACATCAAAAAATTCAATTGGTGCCAGATCAAGAGCTGCAACGGTTTCCTTCAGTTTTGAATTATCAACAAGTGTTCTTACAATCTTGTGATCGGGCAATGAAACCAGTTCAGTAACAGGAGGCGTGTTGATATCAGACCACGTGTGGAAAGCGTATTTACCACCCGGAGCAACATTGTAGCTGTGTGTTCCTGTTAGATCTTCTGGAGTTATTCGCTCAGCCTTACTGTTTCCATCCATCTTAACCCGATAGAGATATCGTTGTGTTGGATTTTCGGGTGAGGCAATGAAGTAAGCAAATTCACTTTTAGGATCAATCTCAGCAATCGAAACCACATCATATTCACCTTTTGTTAGCAATTTTTCAACATCCCCCTGTGCAGAAACCAGATAAAGATGCCGCCATCCATCTTTTTCACTCAACCATGTGCAATGTTTTTCATCCAGCCACATCCAGTCTTCTACAAGGTCGAGCCAGGCCTCATCGCGATCAGTATAAACATTTTGTGCCAAACCGGATTTGGGTTTACAATACCAAATTTTGTAGGTGTTTTGTTTGCGATTGAGTTGCTGAACCAGAAAAGCTTCTGAATCTTCCATCCATAACATCCTCACAAGGTAATGTTGTTTAGGATCACCCGGTATGTTCATCCAAACGGTTTCACCACCAAAAGCCGGCACCACACCCAATCTGGCTGAAGAAGGATCCTCTCCCACCTTGGGATATTCAACCGGAATGGTAAATGAATATAATGAATCCGTGTTGTTGATCATCAAAAAATCTTTGATCTCTGAAGCATCGATTTGCCAGTAGGCAATCATGGTACCGTCCGGGCTCCATCTAAAACCATCCCTGCAAAAGAACTCCTCTTCATAGGCCCAGTCGAAGGTTCCATTTATTAAATCTTCAGTTCCATCAAAAGTAAGTTGAACGACTTGGTTCGTCGCTATATCCTCCACATACAAATTGTGTTTGCTCACATAAGCCACCCTGGAATCATCCGGTGAAAATTTGGCGAACATCAGCGAAGATTCAGGCAGGCCTGCTCCCAACTGATGCAGATTCCCGGTTTTCAGGTTCAAAACCCAGTAATCGCCTCTGGTATTGTAGCGCCATACACGCCGGGTATTGGTAAAAATCAGAAGCAGGTTTTTATCTGACGACCATTGGTAATCGGAAATATCCAGCGGGCTTTCATCACCCTCAGGAATCATTTGCTCAGCCGATACCAGGACAGTTCGTTTTCCTTTTTTGGTGTTGTAATTTACAATATCCCGCCCATTTTCCACAGCTTCGGAGGTTTCAAGGGCAGTGTAGGCTTTGCCTTCATCAATCCAGCGTGGCTGTCTGAAAAAATCCCCGTACAATTCCGTTGACTGGAAAATCTGGTTGATGGTGAGTTTTGAGGAGTCGTTAGTTTCCTGAGAAACAGCACTTTGTAAAAGTGTAAAAACATTGAAAAATAAAATGATTGCAGTAATCAGATAATTGAATTTCATTGTATTGCATTTTTGATGTGATAAAAGATTTAGCCAAATAAAAATCATGGCCGTAAAATTAAAAGATTTGAAATTTAGAAATGATTTAGATTGTCAAATACCGGCATTCGACTAACATTTGGGTAGTTTGGTCGTGCCGAGGAACCCTGAAAAGGATGAAAGGATCGGCCGATTTTAATCCAGGTTTTTCTGCATGACCAGTTCCATCGAATTGAGCTCAAGTGCCACCAGATGACCCATGCCCTCTTTATGCGGAAGATATACACCATTGTCGAGTGCGATGAATTTGTGAGATGGATTCTCCAGTGTGGTCTTTAAAAACCGGAAACTTACCGGCACATGACCATGAATCACCACCTTATTTTTAATTTTTTCGGGAACAGGATCAAAAGCTTTTGCCCAAAGCATGGCGTGGGTATCCTCAAACGGATCACGGCGGCTAAAATTTAACCCGGCATGAACAATCACATGGTTTTCCTCCTCAAAGTAATAGGGCAATGCCTCAATCCATTTGATATACTTTTCCGGGATATCCAAAACATTTTTCACCCCAAAACTTTTCAGGGTATATTTTCCACCATGTTTAACCCACTCATCTAAAAGCTTGTTGGGTTTCTTCCAAACCAGGAACTTACGTTTTTGTTTTTGGGTGCTTTTGCGGGCCAGAAGCAGGTATTCTTCATGGTTTCCCCTGAGTGCTCTAATGTTATATCCATCATTTTCGAGCTGCATGATATAATCCAAAACACCTTTGGGATCAGGTCCGCGATCGATGTAATCGCCCAACAGATAAATCAAATCATTCTTATCCGGCTTAATGTGAACTTCAACAATGGCTTTTAATGTTTTGACACAACCATGCAAATCCGGAATTACCCACTTTTTCATTTCATGAAGTTTAATGTTGCAAAAATAAAAAGAATTGATAAAACCGTACTTCCATCGTGGGTTTGAGAATAATAATCAGGATGATTGTGTCAATTCCTTCTCAATTAATCTATATTGCCAACTAAATTATTGATTTGGAAGTAAGCAATTCTACTGGTTGGGTGAACTGATTTTTTCAGGTTAAAAGACTAAAAGGATGAGTCAAGTCTGAAAAGAGACGAAAATGGTTCACGCAAAGCTCGCAGAGAAAACGCAAAATCCGCAAAGAATAGTTAATGAGTACTTTAGCTTTGCGTTCTTTGCGAAAAACATAGCGATCTTTGCGTGAAATGTGTTTTTAGACCGGTCTCAAGGATGTTAAACATTGTAGGTAATGTAATGACGATGCTTAGAAAGCCTTTAAAACTTGTTATTGATATACTTTTTAAATCTTCCTCAATGTCTAAACATCACCACAAGACCGGGGCATAACGTAAAGTTAAAACTGGAACAAGAACTTTTAAGCCATGAAAAACTAATTTTGCAGGCTGGTAAACTTTCAGACGTTTTATTGTTTATCATTTACTGAATTATAACTGAAGAAATTATGACAAAAGAAAATAACCGCAAAGTCTTGTTGATGATCCTCGATGGTTGGGGAAATGGAAATAAGTCGAAAGCAGATGTAATTTTTAATGGAAATACCCCTCACATGGATGCATTGATGGCCAAATATCCAACATCAGAATTGCTGGCCAGTGGTGAAAATGTGGGCCTTCCTGATGGCCAGATGGGAAACTCAGAGGTTGGCCACCTGAATATTGGTGCAGGCCGCATTGTGTACCAGGACCTGGTAAAAATCAATAAAGCTGCAGCGGATAATTCGATAGCTGAAAATCCACAAATCGTTAAGGCATTCACTTATGCGAAAGAAAACAAAAAAGCGGTTCATTTTATCGGGCTGGTTTCGGATGGTGGCGTGCATTCGATGGATACACATCTATACAAGTTTTGCGACCTGACCAAAGATTATGATCTCGATCAGGTTTATATTCACCCCATTACCGATGGTCGCGACACCGATCCCAAAAGTGGCAAAGGATACATTAAAAATCTGCTTCACCATTTGGAATATTCAAACGGTCAAATCGCCTCTTTGATTGGCCGTTATTATTCGATGGATCGGGACAAGCGCTGGGAAAGGGTAAAAGTTGGTTATGATCTTATGGTAAAAGGTGAAGGAACACATTCAACAGATATCTTAGAATCAATACAGAATTCATACGATCAGGGTGTTACAGATGAGTTCATCAAACCCATTGTAATGGTAGATGAAAATGACGCGCCTTTAGCCAAAGTTCAGGAGGGCGATGTGGTGATCTGTTTCAACTTCAGGACCGACAGACTGCGTCAGATCACCGAGGCACTTACCCAACAGGATTTTCATGAATTCGGGATGCGCACCCTGGATTTGCAGTATTACACCCTCACAAATTATGATGATACTTTTAAAGGAATCAATGTGATTTATGGTAAGGACAATGTGCAAAACACATTGGGTGAGGTGATTTCGAAAGCCGGTAAAAAACAAATCCGGATTGCCGAAACCGAAAAATATGCACATGTTACTTTTTTCTTCTCGGGAGGCAGAGAAAAGGAATTTGAAGGCGAAACCCGCATTTTGAAAGCATCGCCAAAAGTAGCAACCTACGATCTGCAGCCCGAAATGAGTGCTTTCCTGGTAAAAGATGCCATCGTGGAAGAATTGAATAAAAAAGAGGTTGACTTTGTTTGCCTGAACTTTGCCAATGGCGATATGGTGGGACATACCGGTGTTTATGAGGCCATCATGAAGGCTGTAGAGACCGTTGACCAATGTGTACATGAAGTTGTGGATGCCGCCAAAGAAAATGGCTATGAGGTATTGATAATTGCCGACCACGGCAACGCTGATAATGCTGTAAACGAAGACGGTTCTCCAAACACGGCACACTCTGTTAACCCGGTACCTTGTGTTTTGGTGTCTGACCGGTACACCAAAATAAACAATGGTGTTCTTGCTGATGTTGCACCAACTATCCTCACACTCATAGGAATTGACATCCCGAAAGAGATGACAGGAAAAGTTTTGGTATAGCATCATTGCTTTTCATCATAAAATTATAAATCATGAAGCAGCTGCATATTTTTGTCTTTCTTGTTTTGATATCAACTTCAGCTTATTCGCAAAACAACATGGAACAATTTGTTGAGGAAGCCAGGCAAGCACAGGAGGAATTAAACGCCGAATATGCTGATCCGGAAAAATCACCTTTACTCCCCGAAGACAGAGAAAATTTTGAATCGCTGGATTTTTTCCCGATCAATGAAAATATGATTTTTGAAGTTCAGGTAAAACGCACTCCACAGGCGAGGCCATTTATGATGAAACGCACAAAAGACGAAGTGAGATATGTGAAATACGGAACAGTAACTTTCGAATATGAAGGTGAAAACCACACGCTCAACATCTTTCAAAACCTGGACCTGATAACCAAACGGCCGGAATACAACAATTACCTTTTCCTGCCTTTCACCGATCTGACCAATGGCGAAACCACTTATGGCGGTGGCCGCTACCTCGATATGGAAATCCCGGAATCCGGGTCAACCATAATTTTGAATTTCAATAAATGCTACAACCCGCTTTGCCACTACAACAAAAAGTACTCCTGCCCGATTCCGCCGGCAGAAAATGATTTGAATATCAGATGTTTGATGTTTGATCCGGGATCTGTGATTGAAAATTCACGGAATAAGCCTGTTTCCAGCCGGAAAAGACGCAAATCTAAAATCTCCAATCCTTAATCGCTAATCCTAGTTCAAATAAGTACCTGATGTCCAAACTGTGATCAGAGTTTGTGGAGCCAGGGAATTAGCGCACTTCAAGCTGAAAGAAAAAAATATCAAACATCTTAAATCTGATACCCAACTTGGACAAGCCAAAACCAAACAGGGAATTACAATCGAGAAGTTTTTATC
>CAYNDN010000025.1:0-19036 GCA_964395075.1 uncultured Lentimicrobiaceae bacterium
TCATACCCCTAATAACCAACATCTTATATGAGTATTTGTTAAGTTAATGGCATTATCCAGGGGGTTGGGGGGTGTGATGCCCCAAACTATTAATCCATGCACCCGTTTTTTTGCCGATTTCAAGCAATTGACCTGAAATGTATTCATATCGCCTGGTGGAAATAAAATTCCAGTCGTGGCATAAGCGCACCAGGTACCGCAGTTGCTCAAGCAGCATGTTTATTTTCACCAAAACCGGGCGTTTATGCTGTTTGGGCGAATAGTACGCCTCAATGTAAAGTTCATGTATGTTCAGCGCTTTTTCGATCATGCGGTCGCCAAGTATAAACTTGTGCGACCTGGGAAATTTTAAAACCACCGGCATCAGGTATTTGATGAACCGGTAAAAATCCTCAATAATGTTTTCTTTCACTACTGCCATATTTACCCCGTTAAATATTTCTCATGTTTAAATAAACTTGTTGGTTAATTATCTTCTCATCCCGGCTCAAAAAATGTTTCTTTTTAAAGCATTTAACGGGGTGAAAAAAATTTTCCCGCTTCGCGGGTTAAATAGTTAAATTGATAAATAGTTAAAAAGCCCGAACGGCACGCACATAGTCTGCGTTGCCCTTATAGTAGCCGCCCTGGTAGCCACTGCCGAAGTACTGAGTCCAGGCGATGCTGCTACTGGACTCCGAAGAGCTCCAATAGTAGGCAGACGCAAAACCGCCAATTCCAGCCAGTTTCAAGTTTTGATACATCAGGTTCAATTCATCTTTGGAAGGCAAAAACCAGTCGCTGTATCCATTCAAAAATAAATCGTTGCAAATTCGGGCTGCAATGCCTGACTCGCTGCAACCGGCCACAATGGCTGCCGTATTAGCTGCGCCCGTTCCAATGCCTGTTCCGGTGCCCCCAATGGTGGTTTCGTAACAACCCCATTCGGCATTTGTACTCTGATCACTTTCGGCACATATCAGGCCACCACCATCCCCATCTAAATAAAAGACAATACCACCAAAAGCAGTCATCCCTATATCAGCAGTCGCAATTATTTCTTCCTTTATTGAATTAAATAATTGATAGTAAGAATAAATTCTGTAAGTATATATGTTATTTTCCAAATCCACATCAGCATCTGTATAACTTGTGAGTCCGGAATTCACTGTAGCAAATTCTTCTACCCATGTACCTTCATTGACTTTCCGGTCAATTCTAAAACCATCTTGCCCACTATAGTTGTAATCCCAGTTAAGGGTTACTGTGGTTATCGTACTCGCTGTAATTTCCAGATTTTCCGGTGGTGGTATAGATGCATCAAAATCATTTTCAGCCCATGATGAGTAGTAGTCGCCCACATAAGCACAAACCCGGTAATAAACCTGCGTATTGAGTTCAAAATCGTTGTCATCGTAAGTATTGGTAGTAACCGTTCCCAATGCCTCCCAATCGCTCCCTTCATATTTTCGTTCAATTTTAAAACCATCCTCTCCGGTGCTGTTATCCTGCCAGTTTAAAGTTACTGAGGTTATTGAGTTATTGGTTATCAGTAAGTCGGTTGGAGCAGCCAGTTCAGCTTCAGTGTAAGTATAAGCTTTTGAGGATTCAAAACTTTCATAGTACGCATACACCCGGTATTCCACATCCGTGGCACGGAAAACGTTGGTATCGGTAAAGCTGATTTGGTTTTCTGCAACTTTTCCGTAAGCAATAGCCCAGTTGTTCTCATTAATTTTGCGGTCTATTTTAAAGCCATGCTCTCCAGTTGAGTTATCTGTCCATGTGAGCTTGTAGCTTTTGTCGGTGAGTTTTTCGGTTTGTGGGTTGGTTGGCGCTGGAATAGCAGCAGAAGATGAAGTATTTTGCTCCGCAGAATTGTGACTGCCAGCATAAGCATACACCCTGTAAGCATAAGTTGTGGCAGCTTCCGGCACAATCTCCTTATCGTTCCAGTTCCGGGTTTCTTTGGGGAAGGTTTGGTAAGCTAACTGCCAGGGTTCATTGCCTTTTTTGCGGTCGAGCTTAAAGCCTTCAATATTATGGTCGGTGTAGGTCTAGGTGAGTTTTTTCTCAACCGGGGTTACATCCTCAATTTGCAGGTTTTGGGGTGCCCAGGAAGCAGGATCAAGGTTGGCTTTATCGTCCCAGGGGTTATTGCGCTCAGGCTTTTCGCAGGCAAACATAATTAACAGAATTGCGAAAATTATTAGGTTGAAAATAGATTGTTTCATATTAATTACGAATTACGAGTTACGAATTTAGAATTTAGAATTTAGAATTACGAGTTACGAATTTAGAATTACGAGTTACGAATTTAGAATTACGAGTTACGAATTACGAATTTTATTTGGTTAATTTTAATTTGCTTGTATTTATTGATGCTACTACAACGGATAGTATTTCATTGAGCTCCTTGTATAAATCCTTTGTTTCTGATTCTGGCACCAAACCACTTTCATTCAGCACTTCAAGCCAATACATGGTTTCGTCTGTTTCTTCCTCAACTATTTTGAGTTTGTTGATAAAATCGCGTGTTGATTTTGCCCTGCATGCTGCCCTGTAATTGGCGCCAATGGATGTTGAAGAACCTACAATCTGATCAAGTACCTTGAAACATACTGCATTTTTCGGCAACGCATTTAAAAGCTTTATTACCGAAACTCCAACCAGTTTTGTTCTTCGTTTCATACTTTCAATAAACTCATTCATATTTCAAAATTCTTAATTATTACAAAATCATTATTTATGACGCAATTAAACTATTGATAATCAAATATAATATTCATTTTTTGACGTAATGATGGCGCAATTCACTGAACTTTACTGTCGATAAAATCAGGAACCTGTGCCGCGCTGTCCTGAACTCTCTACTATTGGTTGCAACATTTTCTCATACAGAAATAAAACAAATCATATCTTTTCTTTAATTATGTATGTAATCACATTTTGTGATGACATGGTTTTCCATCCCTCAATTGCAATTCCACATTCGTCATTCCACATTCGTCATTCCACATTCGTCATTCCACATTCGTCATTCCAAATTCTACATTTTACATTCCACATTCGTCATTCGTCATTCCCCATTCCAAATTCGTCATTCCAAATTCGTCATTCCAAATTCGTCATTCCAAATTCGTCCTTTATCTTTCGTCATTATTAAAACTTCACCTGCAAACTCAACACCCCACCCCCTTCAACCGGCACCGCCGCAACATTCATCCTTTTCTTTGCCTTGCCCTGCTTCGCTGCGTTGATGATGGTCATAATCGCGCAAAAGCCGCTTACGCCAAAGGCTGCGTACGAAATGGTGTAGTGTTGTTCCATCTGGTCGTAGAGGCTGGTGGCATCGGTGGTTGCCGTTTCATAGTCATTGCCGGCCTTGTTAGCGGACCAGGCAAAATAGGTGCCTGCACCGGCCGTGACCAGTGTGCCTGTGAGCCAACGGTTTTTGCGCTTTCTGTATTTATCGAAATCCATTTGCGCCATGGCTTTCTGGTCGGAGACGAGGGTAAAACTGTATGTCTTTTGTTTTTCGGTAACCGTAAAGGTTTCCTGCAAATCGTTGTAACCGGATTTGGTGAGTTTGATCGTGTTTTTCCCAAAGTTGGTTGTGAGCGTTTGTGGAGTTGTTCCTTCGTTTTTACCGTTCAGGGTTAGGTTGGCACCGGAAGGTGAACTTTTAATCGTGACCTCCGTGAAATTGTCGAGATTCTCGTTTACGTTGGTGCGTTCGTTTTCCCTGATCTCAAATGATTTCCGGACAGAAGCGTAGTTTTCCTTGCGCAGTTCGAGCTCGTAGGTTCCGATGATCAATTCGGGTATCATGCGGGGAGAGGTGCCGTAGGATGTGCCGTTGATGATTATTTCGGCTTCGGGGGGTGTGGTTTCCACAGAGAGGTCGCCGGTGATGGGCTCGAGATTGAAGTGGATGGTTTCGTTGGCGCCGGCTTTCATGTCCAGCTTGCGCGATTGGGGGTAGTATTTATCGAGCCTTGCTTCGATGGTGTGCACGCCTTTTTTGAGGATGTCGTTGTAGGTGCCGGTACCAAGCTGCTGTTCGTCGATAAAAATGGCGGCAGCGGGTTCGGTGGTGATGCTCAGGTTGCCGAACACAGGTGTTAGCGGAATGTCGAGGTTTATAGTTTCGTTGTCACGGATACTTACCTGGCGGTTTTCGGGTTCGTAGAGATCGATGCTGAGGGCAATGGTATGCTCATCGCTGGAAAGCATTTCGAAGGTATGGGGTGTGGTAAATTCGGTGAGCTTGCCATCGAGGGTGATGGCAGCGCCGTTGATGGGTATGGTGTTGATGGTTAAACTACCAAAGTTTGGATCGAGTGTGGCTTCTTCGGTGGAGGTTTCATTCAACCGTATGGTGAAGCCGCCTTCTTTGGGGTAGTACATTTCCTTTTCGAGCCGGTAATCGTGGTAGCCCGCCGTCATTTCCGACTGGTAGGGCGTGATGCCCATGTATTCGTCATCAATCCAGACTTTGGCCCCCGTTGGCTCCGATTTCAGCAAAACATAGCCGGTGGCAATTCCGCCATCCGACACCCCTTTGGGCACAACGATCATCTGGTAAACCTTCCCGGATTGTGTGGGTTCAGGCAGGTTGTAGTTGTAGCGCATGTATCCGGAGCCCCAAAAACTGAGTCTGCGCTCGCCGGGCGAAACGTAAATCCAGTATTCGCCCTGTTTCTTTTCGATGTTGCCCACAATGCCGAGGTTGCTTTCAAAGCCGAGGTTTTCGAGGGCGGTCAGCACTTTGATGAGCGCACACTGGTTATCGTTGGCATCGAGCCGCGAATACCGGGTGGCCGAAATGTCGTTGGGGATTTGTTTGTAGCCGGTTACGGAGAGGGAGTCGGCGAAGAGCACCTGTGATGCAAATATGAGCAACAGGATGAGTAGGATATTTTTCATTTCTGATCTGTTTTGATTCCTGATTCATTTTTAGATGCTAAAATATGAATTTCGTGTGAAATAGATATTTATACATGATGTTTATTTAACCGGTACCCGGATTGCCCCCGTGGGATGCCTTCGATGCAAATACGGTTGAGCTGGTGTGCCGGGGTATCTTTTTACTTTGTGTAACTCAAAGTCGATACCTCATTGAAACTTCTCACCCAGTAACAGCACCCGAAAAAAGATTTAGCAGGAAATTTTGATTTACAGCTGCAGATATCATTATGACAGATAAATCATTCTTGCACTCATCATCATCTAATTGAACGAATTGCACGAATTATTTTCTGCCAATGGCAGAAATTTATTCGATTAATTCGCGAAATTCGATGAAAAAATAATGACAGCCAGTGAAATGGAATTTTGCTAATTTTGTATTACAATTCACACAAAACGAGATGAACTACAAAGATTATATAACCAGGAATCCTGACATCATGCTGGGGAAACCAACGATAAAAGGAACAAGAATAACCGTTGAGCTTATCATAAGAAAAATGTCTGGTGGCTATTCAGTTAATGAGATTCTTAAGGCCTATCCACATTTAAATTCCGAGCAGGTATTTGCTGCAATACATTATCACTAAACTCCAAATGAAAATAGCAACTTTTGTAATCGTCATCCTATTTCCAATCTCCTTATCCGCCCAACTCCCCCCACCCAAAATCTACCATGCAATTAAGGCACCTGAAAGAATTGAAATAGAAGGGTTGGCCAACGAACCCACCTGGCAAACCGCTCCCTGGTCGGATGATTTTGTGGATATAGAGGGAGAAGCTAAACCGCTCCCTGCATTCCGAACCCGAATGAAAATACTCTGGGATGAAGAAGCGCTTTATGTTTTGGCTGAATTGGAAGAACCACATATCTGGGCAACCCTTGAAAACCGGGATGATATTATTTTTTATGACAACGATTTTGAAGTTTTCATTGATCCGGATGGAGACAATCATAATTATTTCGAACTGGAAGTAAACGCTTTTGGAACCGAGTTTGACCTTTACCTGAACCGGCCATACAACACCAAAGGACGAGCACTCATTGGCTGGGATATTGCCGGACTGGAAACCGGAATTCACATCGATGGCTCCATCAACGATCCAACAGATACCGACAAAAAATGGCAGGTTGAAATGGCGATACCGTGGAAATCGATGCAAATTTTTGCTTTTGAAAGACGACCACCAAAAGCTGGTGAAACTTGGCGTATGAATTTTTCACGTGTTCAATGGCAAACCGAAATCAAAGATGGTCAGTATCAAAAAATTCTGAATCCTGAAACCGGCAAACCTTTTCGGGAAGATAACTGGGTTTGGTCTCCTCAAGGAGTAATCAATATGCATCTGCCTGAAACGTGGGGATACATTTTGTTTGTAGATGAAATCAGTGATATGGAAATTTCGGTTGAACAACTGGATCCTGATTATCAAACCAAAGTAATACTGCTGGACCTATATGAGCAACAAAGGTCTTTTTTCAATCAGCACAAAAGATTTGCTAAGAGCCTTTTTGAGCTCAACAAGCAAGGCCGTCAGTCAGCCACTGATATATTTATTGAGGCAACCAGCAAGCAATTCCTGATTTCATCGCAGCAAAAAAACGGTGATTTCATTTACATCGACCATCAAAAACGCTTATGGAAAGAATAAGAATTACGATATTCCGATTGCTCGTCTTCACTGCAATTTCGGCCATACTATTTTCTTGCACCACAAACGAAGAAAAGCAGGAATTTGAGTTCTGGGTATGGATACATCCGGACACAAAAAAAACTTCAAGCGATTGGAATGCTGATTTTAAAAAACTCTCCGATGCCGGATTCGCAGGAGCATTAATTGGATCTAACATTGAAATTTTAAAATCCGCTATTCCGGAAGCAAGAAAGCACAACCTGGAAGTCCACGCCTGGATGTGGACCATGAACCGTGGAGATGCGGATTCATCCTGGTTGAGCGTGAACCAACTCGGAAAATCTCTGGCCGAAGAAAAAGCTTATGTGAATTATTACAAGTTTATGTGCCCTGCCCTTCCTGAAGTGAAGACTTTTCTCAAATCAAAAATTGATGAGCTGGCTGCCATAGATGGCCTTGACGGAATCCACATGGATTATATCAGATACGTGGACGCCATTTTGCCCGTTGGCCTTCAGCCGAAATATGGCCTTAAACAGGATAGTGTTTTTCCTGAATATGATTATGGCTATCATCCCTACCTTGTGCAGCAATACATCAATTCAACAGGCATCAATCCATTTGATCTGAAAAATCCCGCCGCTGATTCTGGTTGGTTACAGTTCAGGCTGGATGCATTAAACGAAACCGTGAGAGAACTGCGCGGTCACATCCGTAGTTATGGCCTGGAAGCCACCGCAGCAGTTTTTCCAACACCTGCCATGGCACGGGAAATGGTGAGGCAGGAATGGAATACGTGGAATCTGAACATGTATTTTCCGATGGTTTACCATAATTTTTATAATGAAGATGCAGCATGGATAAAAGCTGTAACTGCAGAAAACAAAACTGTAATATCCAAAAGTCAGAAAATCATCACCGGGCTTTATCTTCCTGCACTTAAAGATACAAAAGATTTCAAGGCAGCAATTGAGTCCGCCATTGATGGAGGTGCTGATGGGGTTGCATTTTTTGAGTACACTTCATTGGAACCTGAGTTATTAAAACAGGTTCAACTTTTCCGAAAAAAATACGCACTAAAAGAAAAATAAAAATTCCTGAGTGCGTATTTTGTATTCAACTAATTTATTTGTAGCTATTTTTTCACCAATTGCTTTCTGGTTATCTCGTTATCTTTAACAATTTCAAGTATGTAAATTCCTGAATTCATCGAGGCCAGATTTGCTTCATATTTTTTTCCAGCAGCATGGGCTTCATAGCTTAAACTTCCTGATATATCAAATATCCGAATTGTAGCACCTACAATATCCCCTTGTATCCAAACCAGATCATCAGCTGGATTGGGATAGATTGTGATATCTCTTTGATATGATCCGGCCCGACCCGTAACCTTGAATGCCGATATGGCAGAAATTCCATTGTTGGCAAAATGGCCGTTATGACTTGCATAGCCCAAATCATATACCGGTTCCAGCAATTCGGTTTCGCCTGCTGAAGCATTCCAATGGAGGAAAAGAAGCTGCTCCCCGTCGGAAAATCCGTCCTTTTCGATGGTGGTCATATCATCCCCGAAAATGGTCATTGGCACATTTCCTCCCTCATATTCCAGGCTACCATAGCAACTTCCCTCTCCGGAAACTGCCATTAGGAAATCACCGGTTTCAAAGCCGGCTTCCTTGAGTGCACTTGCCGTAATTGCAATAGTATGCTGAATATTGGTTCTCGCAATTTCTTTCTCAGCAACCGGATTCCAAATCGCTTCATCCACAATCCCGGATGAATAATCCATACCCACAGATTTCTTGCAGGCCGGGAATTCCAGATTTTCAGCCGATTGCATATAAACCATGTACGCGCCTCCGGGAAGCAGCAGATCCAGGGTATTAATATTAAACTCCGGCCAGTAAATGCCGGTTCCGGCAACTTCACGAACAATTACTGCTGAAGTTCCGCTAAATAACTCCGCCGGATTCGACCTGCACTCGGTGAGGATCGGGAATATATTCCACCCAGCATCCAGATTTAGCGTGGTGTTTACAAGAGATGTTCCTGTAAAATTGATGGTAACTTCACCATTCATTTTCACCTGATAACCTGAATGCGTATCCCAGGTTCCGAGGGTATTGATTCCCTGCAACGGCCAGTAAACGCCAAACAGGTCCTGGACAATTATGATCTCATCCATTACCTCTGCGAATATGGCATCAAATTCAGGATTGACGGGATCCAGGTAACTGGAAAGCCCTGACCACCCTTCCGCAATGGTAATTTCCTGTTCATCATACTGGATGGTGATGGCCATGGGCGATTCGGAATCTCCAACGGCAAAGGCACCGGGTTCAGTAATACCTGATAATGACTGCTGCCATGTACCGGAACCTGAGGCATTTGTTGGATCAGCAGGTACCCAGACGCCTCCCGAGTAATGACCAATAGCACTTATGTTCCGGTTAAAAGCAGTGCCTTCCACAGGTTCATCCCACTGAAGATTCAAATCGAGCAGTGATCCGCCCGGAACCTCCTCAATAACATACCAGGTATTCACTACACAATCATCTATTTCAGGAATTGACGGCCCCGAAATTCCATTCGAAAGAATATCATCAAAAACCTGCAAGCCATAATTATCAGTTACTCCCTGATTTTGAAGTATTGCCGGAAGATATTGAGAAGAACTACCTACCGGGAATATTACCTCCTGATCAGCCACCTGCCGGATTAAAAACCCTTCTGAAGAAGCATCGATGTAACCCTGCTCATTGGCACCGGAAATTTCTCCGCCCGGCATCATAAACAGGTTATACTTATTTAGCGTAAGTTTAGATTGATCGAGCTTCAGGCCACTATAAATGCGCGTTTCGATTTCAAGCGCAACATCCTGCCGGATATCGAGATTTGCAAAAAAGGTTCTTTCGCTACCTGCGATTATCTGAGGGTTGGCACCGTTAAAAACGATGCTCCCTGATCCATCCTGCATCTCCAGGTCAGATGTTGTGAGATTTTTCCAGTCACCACCAACGAGGACCTCACCATCATTGTGAAATGCAGTTTCTGCGATGAAAGATACATTACCCATTATATGCATTTCTGTATTCCCGGTAATGTTTATGCTGCTTCCGCCGAAGGTAATATCTTGCGCAATCCCCGGCAGCAAAGCACCAATAAGGATTGTAAATATGATTATCAATTTCAATTTTTTCATAACAATATCCTTTATTGTAATGTAACCAATACCAACACATAGCCATCAGGAATATCAAGCCCGGTCATGGCTTTACCGATGATTGCCCCTTTGGCTTTTTTCATTTTCTTTACCTTCATAGCGTAACCGCATTTAGAAGAAGTTGTGAGAAAATCACCGGGATTAATATCACCATTAAGGTTTGTAGCTTTTACGTAAACCCTTCCTGAAAGGGCCACCGGATGGTCGCCTGAAGCGATGGAATTATCCTGCCCCATCATCAGGCCGGGTTTAACACCGTTGGCTCCGCTTATGATACCGGCCACTTTCTTATCGTACGCATCAGAGCATGGCATCAACTTGCCAGGGTCATCGGGATTGATGGAAACCAGCATACCGGGTTCGATGACATCTGATTCCGAAGTCGGGATCACATCAAAAAACTCTGCAAAGTCAGCACCCCCGTTCAATCGGATTTCATCAACAGTAAGACGGCTGTCACCGGTCCCGGAATGATCTGAAGTAAGGGTTATCGCAGAGGTCCCATCTTCTTTTTTGAGATTCAAATAGCCTCCACCTGCATTGTTTGCACTCATAAATACTGTGGAGGTTCCATCACTATCGTACATTGTAAATGAACCACCAGTACTACCTGCACCCAGTGCAGCCCTTGCTGAACCATCTGCACTATACAAGGTCATAGCACCACCAGCATTCCCGGAACCACTGCGCAAATAAACCGTACGTTCTTCCGAATCGTTATGCAGATTGATCCACGAACTTTGAAATGTGGAAGCAAACCATGCCCTCACATCACCGTTGCTCTGAAGGGTAACTTGTCCATTGTCGATGATCACATCACCACCATCCAGTTCCACATTACTTGGGTTAAGCCCATTTGGCGTACCCACGAAACTTGCTCCGTTTTTAAGCACAATATCTCCGTTTCCATTGATTTGGATCAGTTCCTTCTGGCCGCGTTCAAATTCCATGAACTGAGTATCATCAGGAGAGCCATCCGGTAATTTTAGTCTTACCATATCTATTCCTGAATAAGGCACATCATCACGCTCAAAGTTGATCATATAATCAATAACGCTTGGAGTGCCACCTCCAATCACATTCATTAAAATATCGTAAGAGTCGTCATAGATATTAAATCGGGCAAAGGCATTATCGGTTCCTAAACCTATGGTATTTGCATTTAAATGCCCGTCACCATTAATTTTCAAAACCTGTTCATTGCCATAATTGCACTGCAAAAACTGAAAATCAGTATCAGAGCCAAATGGCACTCTGAGTTGAAGCAGATCAGTACCACCAATAGGATTTATGGTTCGTTCAATTCCAACCAGAAATTCTGAAATGGCCCATGCACCTGAGTTTGTAACTTTCAGTGCAATATCCGCATCATTATCGATGGTTAATGCCGCATTGGGGAAAGTAGTTCCGATACCCAGCCGCTGATAATCAAAATCCCAATAAAGCTGATCCGTTCCGGTTACGGCATTGCCGGCACCCCAAAGTGTTACCTGGCCTTCCATACCTGAGCCACTGAGGGAACCTGACGACATGGCCACCCAGGCATTGCCATCCCAGAAATAAAACAAGTTTTGATCAGTATCATACACCCACATCCCTTTTTCGTCAGGCCCCAGGCTGGGTTCCAGAATCCCGGTTCGCTCGTTATTTGTTAGCCGGTTGGGTAAAAGCCCACGATCTGTTGCACCCAGGTCGAGTGATGAATTTTCGTTTGGATTTTCGTTGTCGATACCAATTTGCGAAAACGCACTATTCATGCTAAACCCAAGAAACAGTGCAATGAATAATACTTTTGAGGTTGTGTATATCTTTTTCATGTTACCAAGTTTTTAATTATTTCCTAAAGTTGATACTCCGCCCAGCGTTTTAAGCAGGACATTTTTTTCCATGAGCAAATTATATGGTGCATAGGGATGAGGATAATTACCACCAAATATTATAACAGCCCCTTCGGCAGGGGGATTTGGAACGGCATTAAAGGCATCATCGATATTTTGAAACACCCTTGTTGTGAATCCGTTAGGGTTATTCACTTCCCTGTCCACATATTTTGTATTTTCTATGTAATCATGCAAATACAAGCCACCATGCCCGTAAATAAAATCAAGACCTACATTTCCCCAATCCTTATAAATGCCGGCTTTTTTATAAAGCAGGTATCTGACATTATCAGCATTCAGACTGGGTTGAGTTGCCCAAAGTGCAGCAGCTGCTCCGGCGGCATTGGGGGACGAACAGGAAGTCCCGAAAAACTGGCCTCCACCGCCAACAGAAGTAATAGTTGCACCGGTGATATCCACACCCTGGTTACCATCGTTGGTGGGTCCCTCGCTGCTATAAACTGTGCTGATTCCATTCGTTCCGGATGGATTATTAAAATCCGGCCGATCGACGGCCGCCACGCCAATTACATTATCACCACTACATGCAGCAGGCCAGGTTATAGAGCTTGCAGCCACCTGATGCTGCAACTGATCATTCACAACACTACTTCCCACACCGTCGGTTCGGCAAAGCACCTGAAATTCAACTGCCGGACCGGAAACCCTTCTCACGGCGATAGATACCTGGCGGGGGAAACCAATGGTGTTAAACCAGGAAACATTTTCAAAATTTGTCCCGGACATTTCATCCGAATCCAGCAACTGTGAACCATCATTATTATAGATATACACGTTATAATCTGTGCCCTGACTGGGATCCCAGGTGCAGGCAACTCTAAGTGTGGTGGAATCCTGCAGGGTGATGGCATTCAATTCATCATTGCCTGACCAGCCATGCCAGTCATCGTTGTCAAGATCAGAAAAGAATCCCTGCCAGTTCATTTGCTTGGAGTTCCCTGAAGAAACAAAAACCAGGATGCCGGCCTCGGCAGCATCATTGGTAGCAGTACATATAGAGTTGTCATCATCTGTCCAACTCAGTCCACGGTAGCCAAGTGACATGTTAATGATGTCCACTCCATCATCAACGGCATCGTTGATTGCGTTAACGCATTGTGATGAGTTTACAACCTTATACAGAAAATACTCAGCCTGTGGCGCATGATCAAATACTGTTTCGGTAACAAGCACTCCATGATTTGAGCCATTTAAAACACCGGTTCCAGCATAATCTGTCGAATCATACTCTGCCGGTGCTCTTCCATTGTCAATGGCATTTTGCAAACCATTAAACCCAACATCGATAATGGCAATACGGATTCCTTCGCCACCAGGAGCATCACCACCAATATAAGTTACCGAATTATGAACCTGGGGAGTAGGCCCTTCGTTGAGTGGTTCGGCATTAAATTCCTGGTAAAGAAAATACCCGTCAGGTAGATTTTCAGCAAGCCTAATCAGCTTTTCAGGTTCAATATAAATGCTCGTCATTCTGGAATCTTCATGATATATTTCGATGTTGTTCACAGATAAAACATCTTGTGGGGCCAGCCTTGACTCTATGGGATGGAGCACGAGTACACTGATTTTTCTATCACGCCGCTCGATCATATCATAGCGGCTTATAATGGAATTAACATCCTCTTGGTTTTCTGCCTGTGCAGCCGTGGCTAAATTATAAAGCCTGACCTGTATGGGCAAATCAGTAGGACGGGGAGGTAGCTCATTAACCGGTATTTTTACCTGCTGGGAAAAAATACCACCCCCAATAAATAGCATATACACTAAAAGGGGAATACGTAAAAAATTGTTCATTAAGTTAGGTTTTAATGTTTAACCTGTAATAAACATTCACACCTAAGTTATTGTTAGTTAACGATTTGTTAATTATCTGTTAATGAAATTATAATTTTTTGAGCTGGAATTCAGCAAAAAAGCATTTTATGTTAGAAGCTCACTTCGGCCCCATGTCCTTTCAGTCCAAGTTATGTTTTTTGGATGAACCAAATAATCAGATAGATTTTCGGCAGCAGCAAAAAACACGCTGATTAATTTAGAATCTATTTGATAAATTGAGATGTGATTATTTGATTTACAGCTACTTCATTTTAATCGGATGTCATCTGAAATCTAAGTAGTGCTTGTCCATAATGTCGTGTGTTTGCTCTATAAAGTTCAAATTCGAGGCGTGAGAAAAATTCAAACCACAGCATACTAAGGTATTCGAGGATTTGGATTTTGAACAACAACGAAGAAGTTGGACTTTATAGACGGACACTAAGTAAAATGACCTCGTGGTAGCAATTGTGAAACAAAAAGACTTGTGTTTGTTAAGTGTGCCTGAGCTACATCAATTTTGGAATTATTTGAGACAAAATTAAAAATATTGGTGGGCAATGCTTAATTTTAATGTTCTAATTATGTGATGTTTAACATTTTTGATATTATCAATTAATTTTTGAAATAGCACACTTATCATTTCGTGGAATATTTTTCGTTAATTACAGTATATCAAAATCTTAAACAATATTTTCTTACATTTTACATTCCAAAATGTTACGTGATTTTACCGATATTCAATAATTATCGGTAATAATACCTATCACTTTTTACATTAGCTTTGCATGGTAAAGACTTGATTTTATGAAAAACTCAGCAACCATAAGCGGTGATATTGTTTCATATACTGCACTCAGCTATAATGATAAGCGAAAGCTCGAAAACAGTATTTGGGAAATGTTCACCAAACTTAGCGAAAAGTACCGCAAAGGCAGCTTTTTTGGGCGATTGATAAAAGGTGATGCCATAGAAATTGCCATGCAGCGGCCAAAGTATATTTTGCGGGTTGCCTTGATGCTAAAAGCACTTATCAAATCCTTTGAATTTAATTATAGAGATGCCGACCAGCAGCGGTTAAAATATTTCAGGGAGCACGGCCTCAGGTTAGCTATTGCTGTTGCCCCACTCACAACCCTCGATACCGAAAAAGGAATTATCGATGGGGATGCCATTTATTTGTCTGGCCGAAAGATTAAGGACATGAACACTTTCAACAAGCAAAAGATCATCATTAAGAACACCATGTTTTTTTGCAGCCCGGTGCAAAAAAAAGAAGAGTACTTCGATGCCCTGATTTCGCTCCTCGATGCGATTTTCAGCCAATGCTCGGCCAAACAGTGCGAGGTATTATATCACAAACTATCGGGGCTTTCGGAGCGCGAAACCAGCAAAACCCTCAACAAAAGCCAATCAACCATCAGCCAGCACTCCAATGCCGCCGGATGGCACGCCATAGAAAAAACGGTAACTTATTTCGAAAAATATATTTCCTGATGCTTTACACGCTGATAATGCTACAATTTACGGCACATCTGCTTGCCGATTTCGTTTTTCAGCCACAACGCTGGAGCGACCATAAAGCCAAAAAAGTCATTACTCAACAGCATTTTTACCATGGGGGAGTAGTATTCATTTTGTCTTATATTTTTTCGCTGGATGTTAATTTTTGGTGGGCGGCAATTTTGCTCACTTTCATTCACCTGCTTACCGACATAGCTAAAAGCTGGCTGCAATTGTTCAATTTTCAAAAGGAAGGAAAGGGCAATTATTTCTTTACAGATCAGCTTATTCACATCATTTCTTTTTCCGGGGTAGCTGTTCTCTATCATCATCTTCAGGGCATCGATTTTCTTTTGGATATTAACCTCAAACAGGCTTCTGTTCTTGCAGCTTTCATTCTCTGCTCAAAACCGGCCAACATCATCATCAAAAATATTTTTGATACTTTTTCAATTTTCTATCCTGAAGATGCCCCTTCACAAATTGTAGCCAGAGATGAGGATACCGGGGAAACTGTTGAATACGAAGAAAAAAGCCTGCCCAATGCCGGAAAGGTAATTGGCATTGCAGAACGCTTTATAGCTCTGGCCCTAATCCTTGCAGGGCAATACAGTGCTGTTGGTTTAATAATTGCTGCCAAATCGATTTTGCGTTTTAAAGATACCCAGAAAAACGAATACATCCTGGTTGGAACCTTATTGAGTTTTGGGCTGGCAGTACTTGCCGGCATGTTGGTAAGGATATTAATTTTTGATAAATAAATTTTATTTTTATCACTTTTTAATCGTGATAAAATTTTTTATAATACTGATAATGTGTTTATTAAATGTATTTATAGATATTTTATTTATCGGTAATTTTACCGATAAATTTTAAATATCGGTAAAAATACCGATAATATATTTATCATAATATTGATATTCTGTGTATTACATATTTTAAATCATAATTAATTATAATTCCACTTCGGCCCCATGTCCTTTCAACCCAAGCCTTTTACGAATAAACCAGAGAATGAGATAAATAATTGGCGTATCTGCAGCGGCAAATAGTACTTTAAATAAGAACCCATTTGCTAGCAAGCCCCAAAACAAATTCCATTCGATAACCTTAAAACTGCAGAGCAAAAAAAGCACAGTAAATGTATCGATGAACTGCGAAAGAAAAGTGGAAGCATTGTTCCGGAACCATAGATGTTTGCCTTTGGTAACCCGCTTCCAGAAATGAAAAATCTGTACGTCAACAAATTGTGCCAGCAGATAAGCTGCCATAGATGCAGCAACCGCTATAAATGTAAAGCCAAACACTTTTTTAAACTCCTGATCACCCACCGGCGACCATTCCGTGGCTTTGGCCCAGGATGACACAACAACAATCAACAACATAAATGCACTGGCAAACAGTCCGGCTAAAACCACCCGGTTTGCCCGCTTACGGCCATAAACCTCCGAAATAATATCAGTTACCAAAAAGGTTACCGGGTAGGCAATTATCCCAACCGATAGCTGAAATTCGTATAAGCCAAAAGGATTCCAGGAAAAGAATTTCTGAAAAATCAGGTTGCTTGTTACCAATGAGGCCATAAAAAGTGCAGCCAGGATTAAATAGAGGTTTTCTGCAAAAGCTTTTTGTTTTTCAGTCATAACAGAATCTAACACAACTATTGCATAAAAGTTTGTGAAATTATCAATTTCAGGCAATTAGTAAGATCAGGATTATTTTAACGTTAAGTTCCTTGAATTTAATTCAAGAAATTTTGCAACCATCCGTTTAATTGATTGTCAATTGAGCATGAAAACTTAATCATTAAAACAAAAAAGTCAGTCATTCCATGATCAGCAAACGATTATTTACAATTCTCAGCATGTTGCTGGTGTTTGCATTTCCCATTTTAGCAGATGAGGAAGCAGAGCCCAAAAAGCAGAACATCAGCGGGCACATTGGCGACAGCAAAACCGGCGAAATGTTAATTGGTGCCACCGTTTATATTGAAGAACTTCAAACCGGCACCGTTTCAAACCTGTATGGATTTTATGCCCTGAGCCTCCCCCCCGGGAATTACTCACTCACCTTTTCCTATATAGGTTACCAAAGTATTACCAAATCTGTAACGCTAAAATGGGATATTACCCTGGATGTGGAACTTGAACCAACAGAACAGCAGTTGGAAGAAGTGGTAATTACCAGTGAAAGACTGGATAAAAATGTATCCGCAGCCGAAATGAGCGTTGTAAAGATCCAATCAAAAACCATCAAGGAAATCCCGGCACTTTTTGGCGAAACAGACGTGATCAGGGCTATTCAGTTGCTCCCGGGCGTTAAACCCCTGGCCGAAGGGTCAACCGGTTTCAGTGTGCGTGGTGGCAGTGCCGATCAAAACCTTGTACTCCTCGATGAAGCTTCTGTTTATAACGCCGGACACCTGCTTGGTTTTTTCTCTGTGTTTAACAACGATGCCGTTAAGGATGTAAAATTGTATAAAGGTGATATTCCGGCTGCTTATGGCGGAAGACTCTCATCCTTGCTGGATGTGCGGATGAAGGACGGAAACATGAAGAAATTCTCAGGAACAGGTGGTGTGGGATTAATTTCGAGCCGACTAACACTCGAAGCACCCATTATTAAAGACCGGTGGTCATTTATTGTTGCAGGTCGCAGAACCTATGCCGACCTTTTCATCCCCTTGTTTGGAAATGACGACCTGGATGGCAGCAAATTATTTTTTTGGGATTTCAATGCCAAAACCAGCTTTAAACTAAATGAAAACAATCGCTTTTTCGCATCAGCATATTTTGGCAGGGATGTTTTTAAAAATGAATTTGCCGGAATGGACCTTGGGAACAATACGGTGACTTTTCGTTGGAACCACTTATTTTCGAAGAAACTATTTTCAAACTTCACCTTTCTCAGGTCGCGATATGAATACGAATTAAGCACCCCCGAAGGAGAGGCCAACTCCTTTGAATGGAAATCGAAACTTGTGGATTATTCGCTTAAGGCAGATTTCACATGGTTCCTCACCCCTGAAAACACCATCAAGTTTGGGGCGAGCATGATCGACCACACCTTTAATCCCGGTGAAGCACGAGGTACTGGTGATCAATCTTTCTTTAACGAGTTTGTGATCCCGAAAAAATACGCACTCGAATCGGGGATTTATGTGAGCAACGAACAAAAGGTTGGTCCGCTGCTCACCCTGAAATACGGACTGAGGCTTTCGATGTTCAACAATGTTGGCCCTGACACGCTTTATGTGTTTGATGATGACTTTGAAAAAGTGGATGCCATCGGTAAGCCAAGCGGTGAAATCTACAACACTTATGTAAACCTGGAACCACGTTTTGGTTTCACGTACCTGCTCAATGAGGTTTCGTCCATCAAGAGCAGCTATTCACGAACCACCCAATACATCCACCTGGCACAAAACTCAACAGCCGGAACGCCACTGGACATCTGGTTCCCCTCAAGCCCAAATGTTAAACCACAAATTTCGGATCAGGGCGCGCTGGGATATTTCAGGAACTTAAAAAATAACACTTACGAAGTTTCGGTAGAGGGTTATTACAAATACATGCAAAACGCCATCGACTTTAAGGATCATGCCGAATTGCTCCTGAATAAAGAGCTGGAAGGTGAACTGAGGTTCGGGACAGCACAATCCTATGGTCTTGAATTTATGATCAGAAAGCAGCGTGGTAACTTCACCGGCTGGGTGAGCTACACGCTTTCGAAAGCCACACGCGATATACCGGAAATTAACGATGGAAATACCTACAACGCGCCTTACGATAAGCCGCACGATATCAGTGTTGTTTTAAATTATCAGTTGAGCAACAGGCTGATGGCCGGTATAAACTGGGTTTACTCAACAGGGGTGCCGGTAACCTTCCCCACCGGTAGGGCAGTTTGGGGCAACAAAATCGTCCCGATCTATTCTGACAGAAACGACTACCGCATGCCTGATTACCACAGGCTTGACGTGTCGTTAACACTAAAACCAAAAGAA
>CAYNDN010000025.1:19046-19520 GCA_964395075.1 uncultured Lentimicrobiaceae bacterium
CACAACCGCTTTTGGTACGGTGAGTGGAACCTTTCGGTTTACAATGCCTACGCACGCAAAAATGCCTGGGCCATCAATTTCCAGCAAGACCCAACCGACCCATATAAAACTTATGCTGAGATGACATATCTCTTTTCCATGATTCCAAGTATTTCCTACAATTTCAAATTTTAAAGCCAGGAAAATTATGAAAGCCATATTCAATAAAATGATCATTCTATCCATCATCACAACAACATTCTTTGCCTGCACTGAGAGAATTAACATTGACGTTGACGACCAGAAATATGCACGGCTTGTGGTTGAGGCCGAATTTTCAACCGATACTACAGCCCACAAGGTTGTGCTTAGAAGTACAGAAGATTATTTCAGCAATAATACCCCTACTCCGGTTTCTAATGCATTGGTCAAAATTTCGGGTGAGGATGAGGAGTACATATTAGCCGAAACACCGGCAAATTCAGGCATATACCT
>CAYNDN010000026.1:0-4789 GCA_964395075.1 uncultured Lentimicrobiaceae bacterium
TCGCCACGCGAACCCGCGCCGGCGCATGAGCCTCAGCCGGTGCAGGCAGCGTTGGGGATGCACATTGTTGACGAGAGTGTCTATAGCCTGAGTGAAAAGCAGCCTGGATTGGCGAAGATCTTTTTTGCGATCGAAGAAGAATTGTTGCAGCCCAAGTATGAAATTCACGGGATGAAGTTTGATGAGATCATCCCCATCTCAGCGCGTGATTTCAAAGAAAACGCCAATGCCTCGCGGGCATTGCTTTCAAAGTTGGATTTGCATTCGGAATTTGGTTTGAACCTGATGGATTTAAGCCTCAATGAAAATGGTTTTTATGTTAACAGTTGTCGGGAGTTTTTAAACAGGCCGGGTTTAATAAAATCCATCGATCAGAATGTAAGGTTATTGCTTTTTACTCCCGGGCAATCCGGTTTCAAAAACAAATATGTAAATGAGCAATCCGGTGATTATTTTATCAAACTGAAAAGCAATGGTGCAAGATATTTCTACTTTTATGATCAATCAGAAGTTTTATTGAAAATTGTCAGGAAAAATGGGTTATTTAACAAACAAGCCGCAAGTTTTTATTATGATAACAAAAAGGTACCGGAAAAAATAAATTTTAAAGTAAGCCCGGTTCCTTTTAAAATGAAACTTACATTAATACATTAGCAAACATTATGCTTATTGATACATTTTTTACCATAGAAAAATTTAATGAATCAGCAGGTTTTATCAGGGCATCGATCAGTTTGATACAGGATCACCCTGTTTATCAGGGTCATTTTCCCGGTATGCCCGTTGTTCCGGGAGTATGTCAGGTAGGTATCATAAAGGAAGTTATGTGCCACAATAAACCGGGAACATATCTGCTTACCGGGAGTAAAAGCTGTAAATTCCTGCAAATGATAAACCCACTTGAAACCGAAAGTTTTTTATGCGAAATAACCTGGAAACATAACGAAAAACAACAAATCCTTTTTTCCGGGTCGCTTTTTAACGCCAAGCATACATTTTTAAAGATGAAAGGAATATTGGACAGGCAAGATGGATAACTGCAAGGATTTACTATCAGAATTCAGGTGTTGTATTGTTGTTCCTACATATAATAACGGCGCAAGTTTGGCAAAGGTTATCAATGATGTTAAAGGTATGGCACCAACGATCGTTGTAAACGATGGGTCAACAGATGATACGGAGGATGTGTTGAAGTGCTGTCCGGAGGTGGATGTGATAACTATCGGTAAAAATTGCGGAAAGGGTAATGCGCTTCGAAAGGGGTTTCAGCACGCACTATCCAGGGGTTTTGATTACGCCATCACACTCGATTCTGATGGTCAGCATTTGGCTGAGGATATTCCTGTATTTGCCGGGCGGTTGTTAGAAAAGCCCGGGTCCCTTATCATTGGTGCCCGGAATATGGATATCGACAACGTGCCTGCAAAAAGCGGCGTTGGAAAGAGGATATCAAATTTTTGGATAAAAGTTTGTACGGGTATGGATTTACCCGATACACAATCAGGTTTCCGCTTGTATCCCATCAGGAAAATGGATGGAATAAAATATATATCAACGCGATTTGAATTTGAGGTGGAGGTAATTGTAAAATCTGCCTGGAAAGGAATCAACATCGAATCGGTTCCAATTCAGGTGTTTTATCCACCTGAAAAAGAGCGCATATCACACTATCGTCCTTTTATCGATTTTGTCAGGATATCAATGTTAAATGTGCTTTTGGTAACACGAGCCCTGTTGGTATTCTGGCCGGGAAAAGTTTTTAAGAAATACCGTAAAAAGAAATTGCGACAGATTTTAAAAGAGGAACTTCTGCAAGCCACCGAATCGAATGTAAAGCTGGCTTTTTCAATCGGATTTGGGATTTTTATGGGCATAGTGCCTATTTGGGGTTATCAGTTGCTTGTTGGATTTACATTGGCACATTTTCTTAAACTCAACAAAGCCATTTTTTTTGTGGCGGCCAATATCAGTATTCCTCCCATGATCCCATTGATATTATTCGTAAGTTTTTATACGGGTGGATTGATTTTGGGAGAAGGTGGAGTTATGGATATTTCAATAATGGATATGACTTTTGAACTGGCGTTTGAGTATTTTAAACAATATGTTTTAGGGGCTGTTGTTTTTGCAATTGTAGCCGGTTTTGCCTCATTTGGCATAAGTTATTTTTCGTTGTCATTATTTAGAAAAAATAAAATCAGGTAACAATGTCTGCATTTTTTACAGATATATTTGAAAGTATGCAGCGCAAACCATGGGTGTTTTATTTCATCGTGGGTTTGATCGTTATCATCATATCAGTGGTTGTAACACAAATTCGTTTCTCTGAAAACATACATTCAATTATACCCCACGATAGCCGGATCGAAAAGATAAATTCGGTTTTTAGCCAGTCGAAATTTGCTGATCAGCTTGTTTTTAATTTTTATGCCGATGGTACAAACCCTGCAACGGCTGATTCGCTTATTAACTATGCTGGTCTTATAATTAGAGAAATCAGCAAAGACACCACGCTTGTAAAAGACATTGTTTATAATGTGGAAGATGGAGGGATTTCCGGAATGTATGATTTCTTTTATGAGCACCTGCCCTTTTATCTCGATAGCAGCCATTACGGTAAAATTGAGGGCCGTTTATCTGAAGAAAGCATTCATCATACGCTGCAAAACAATTTAAAGACATTGGTATCTCCTTCCGGACTGGCTTTAAAAAAGTACATCTTTCGTGATCCACTGCACCTGGTTCCCCTTGTTCTTGATAAAATCAAGAACTTCAGATTCGACGAAAATTTCACCATTTACAGAGATCATATTTTTACGAACAACAAAAAGCATTTACTGGCTTTTTTAGAGCCAGTTAACACATCGGGCGATATCACTTCCGGTGAAGCACTGATCAATCATGTTGATAAAGTTATTGAGCAGTATCATACACCTGATATCAGGGTTGAATATTTTGGCGGGACTGCTGTTGCGGTATCAAATTCGCAACAAATCAAATCAGACATCATGCTCACCGTTTCGCTGGCAATAGTTTTGATGTTGACGCTGTTCATTCTGGTTTTCCGAAAAATACGAGACATCGCTTTTATATTGCTTCCTGTTTTGCTGGCTGCCGGCATGGCATTAATTCTTCTAATTATAATCGAAGGCACTATTTCGGTGATCGCACTGGGAGTTGGTGCCGTGTTGCTGGGGATAACGGTTGATTACTCCATCCATTTCTATTCACATTTCAGGATTTCAGGAAATATGAAAGGTACCATCCGGAGCATCGGGCAGTCGCTTATCATTAGCAGTTTAACAACAGCCTCGGCTTTTTTATGCCTCTATCTTGTCAGGTCTGAAGCATTAAAACAGCTTGGTCTGTTTGCGGCCTTTAGCGTTGTTTTTGCTGCTGTTTTTACCCTTACTTTATTGTCGTTTATACTCTGGAAATCCTATTCGAAAGCTAAAACACCTGATATTTCATTTCGTCATTTTAAAAGCGTTACAGCCTATCCTTTCGAAAAAAACCTTCCCCTCGTTATTATAATTATTCTTATCTCATTGGTATTTCTTTTTATTCCTGGTAAAGTAGGTTTTAACGGTGATTTAAATACCCTCAACTATTTGTCGCCCGAATTAAAGCATGCTGAAAAAAACCTCAAGAAGATTACAACCCAAACACTGGGCAATGTTTATATGGTTACAACCGGATCGTCGATGGACGAGGCGTTGGTTAAAACAGAAAAATACGGGCCTCTAATTGATTCACTGCTCAACGAAAATCTGGTAGCAAGAACAACCTCAGCCAACGATTTGGTTCTGTCGCAACAAAGGCAGATGGAAAAAATTGCGCAATGGAATGCTTTTTGGGACAGGATGGACAGGGATTTGATCAAGAATCAAATGATAACTGCAGGGAAGGATAATCATTTTAAGGAACAAGCATTTTCATCCTTTTACCATTTGCTGGATAAGCAATTTTATGCCATACCACCTTCAGAATTCGAATTGATCCGTTCAGGTTTTTTTAAAAATTATTTTTCTATAAACCAGGATCAAACCACTGTATTAACCGTTCTAAAAGTTACAGGTGACAAAAAAGTTGATGTTTATAAAAGACTGATGGATAAGGACGGTTTGATCGTTTTTGATCAACAGGTATTCACAAATCGTTTTTTTGAAATCCTGAAGGAGGATTTCAATATGCTGGTATTGTTTTCGGTTGTAATCGTATTCCTGATCTTATTGCTTGTTTTTGGCCGGATTGAGCTGGTTATTGTAACACAGTTGCCTCTGATGCTAAGTTGGTTTTGGACTCTTGGTTTCATGAGGCTGTTTGGTATCGAGTTTAATATTTTCAATATCATCATTTCAGCTTACATTTTTGGTGTTGGAATCGACTACTGTATTTTTATCGTCAGAGGAGCCATCAATAAATTTAAGTATGGTGAGGCCGATCTTTCGCCCTACCGCTTTTCGGTGTTATTGTCTGCTGCCACCACACTTCTCGGACTTGTAGTATTGTTTTTTGCCAAACATCCGGCCATACAATCCATTGCCTTGATTTCGGTAATTGGTATCCTTTCGGCTGTTGTTATGTCGCTTACTTTTGTTCCGCTATTGTTTTCAGTTTTGGTTACCAGTAAAGGCTCCGGACGTGTTGAACCTGTAACAATTTTAAGTTTTCTGGTTTCGATAGCGGCATTTGTCTTGTTCCTGGTCGGGTCGTTGTTGCTCACTCTGCTGATTCCTGTTTTTTATATACTACCTGTTGGACGCAACAGAGCAAAGTATCTGTTTCA
>CAYNDN010000026.1:4799-19256 GCA_964395075.1 uncultured Lentimicrobiaceae bacterium
GTTTCATAAACTACTGGCACTAAATCTCAAAACGGTTGTTTATTCCATTTTTCCGATAAGAAAAAACATTGAGGTTAACACGAAGAAAATCTTTAGTGAACCATCAGTGCTTGTTTGCAACCATCAATCCCATCTCGATCTTTCTATTATACTTATGCTTTATCCTAAAATCGTTGTCCTTACCAACAAATGGGTTTGGAATAATCCCTTCTATGGTTTTGTTGTTAGGTATGCAGATTATTATCCCATCTTCAGGGGTTTTAACCCGCAATTGGTTGAAAACCTGCAAAGCGTCGTAAAAAAGGGCTATTCTATTCTGGTTTTTCCCGAGGGAACCCGGACTAACGATGGACGTATCAAGCGGTTTCACCAGGGGGCATTCTGGATTGCAGCAAATCTGAACATCCCCATCCAGCCTTTAATGATACATGGAGCCAACCACTGTATGACCAAAGGCGAATTTTTCCTGCGTCCCGGCACCATTACTTTGAGATCGATGGAAAAGTTTTCTGTTGAAAAAGTTAAAGAAAACGAATCTTACAGGTTACAGGCAAAACAATTGCGTGGGGTTTACAGAAAAGAATTCGAAAAAATGAGTCGTGAACTGGAAGTGCCGGCATATTACCACCATCGGCTCCTTAGGAAGTTTATTTATAAAGGCCCGGTTCTCGAATGGTACTCCAAAATAAAAATAGCTCTTGAAAACAAATACACCGGCTTTAATGATATCATCCCCGAAAAAGCTGATATTGTTGATATTGGATGCGGATATGGTTATTTAAGTTTAATGCTCCACCTGGTATCTGATAAACGGAAAATTACCGGAATTGACTACGATGAAAACAAAATTGCTGTTGCCCGGAACATTGCAGGAGAAAATGAAATAATACAGTTTGAAGTTGCTGATATTTTGTCCTGTGACTTGCCTGAGGCCGATGTTTTTATATTGTTGGATGTATTACATTATTTACCAACAAAATATCATGAAAGCGTTATTTTTAAGTGCATTGACAATCTTAATGATAACGGTTTCATCATTATCCGGGATGCTGATGCAGATCGAACCGGAGAAATTTGGAGAACAAAACTCAATGAGTTTAATTCTACACGGTTTTTCCGGTTCAATAAAACAAAATACCCATCTTTGTCATATACTTCAGGTTCAGCCATTGAGAAGATTGCACGGAAGAAAAAGTTTTCGGTTGAAAAAATTGACCACCTGTCGAAATCCTCAGATGTTACTTTTATAATAAAACCAATTGTAAATCATGCATAATTCCCCGGGAACATACGATGTGGTTATTGTTGGTGCCGGGCTTGGAGGTTTATTATGCGCAAATATCCTGAGTCGTGAGGGCATGAAGGTGTGCTTACTTGAAAAAAACAACAGGTTGGGTGGCAGTATTCAGTCATTTGCCAGGAAAGGTGTGATGTTTAATACCGGTTTGAATTATACCGAAAGTTTGGGAGAGGGCGAAACACTGAACCGGTATTTTAGGTATTTTGGGGTTTTTGATCAATTGAAGATTAAACGGATGGATATTGATGCCTACGAAAAAATATCCTTTTCGGGAGACGGCAATGAATATCCGCTTGCGCAGGGTGAACAAAATTTTGTGGAAAGGATTTCAGCCTTTTTCCCCGAAGAAAAAAACCGCATTCAACATTATGTTGACGAAATGAAAAAGGTATGTAATTCTTTTCCATTGTATGCATTTAATGATGGCAATGATGCTGCCGGTTATTTTGAACAGCTTAACACGGGAGCTTATGATTATTTTCAGCAACTTACAGGCAATGTAAAACTACGTCAGGTGCTGGCAGGCATTAATTCGTTGTATGCCGGCGATGAAAAATCTACCCCATTTTATATACATGCGTTAATTGCATACTCCTTTTTAAAAAGTGCCTGGAGATTTGTAGATGGAAGTTCACAACTGGCCATACATTTAGCCCGCAGAATTGTTTTATATGGTGGCAAGATCATCAAAAACGCTGAAGTAGAAAGTTTTACCGGGAATAACAATACTATTGATTATGTAGAATTGACCAATGGCAGCAGGATTTACGGAAAAACGTTTATCTCCAATGTGCATCCGGCTGTTACAATTAAGATGCTAAAGAATGTTAGTATCACCAAAAGATATATAAAACGCCTGTCAGAGATGAAGAACACCATCGGCATGTTCTCGTTGTACATTGTGTTTAAAAAGAATACCTTCCCGTATCTGAACTATAACCATCATCATTTTTCGGAAATTAATGTTTGGACAACACGTTATGATATTTCTAAATGGCCGACCCATTTTATGTTTTACACCCCGGCCATATCAAAATCACAACAATATGCCGATGGAGCCATTGCGATGACTTATATGCGTTATGAAGAGTTGGCCGGCTGGGCCGATACAAAGGTTGGCAACAGGGGAGAAGACTATAACGATTTTAAAAGAATTCGTGCCGAAAAGCTGCTCTCTTTTATTGAAGAAAAGTTCCCCGGTTTTAGAAATAAGGTTGCAGCCTATTATGTTTCTACACCTCTTACATACCGCGACTATACCGCTACACACGAGGGCTCATCCTATGGGATACTAAAGGATAAAGACAATCCTTTAGCAACACAGGTGGCACCCCGCAGTAAGATAAAAAATCTTTTATTTACAGGCCAAAACATCAGCATGCATGGAATTCTTGGTGTTTCCATTGCTGCTGTTTTAACATGTTCTGAGATACTTGGATACGATTATTTAATCAGGAAAATAAAATCTATTTAATTTGCTTAAATCTAAAAAATTTGACTTTGTAATAGTTGGTGGAGGTTTGGGAGGACTACTGGTTGCCAATATTCTTGCAGTGCACAATAAAAAAGTCTGTGTACTTGAGCAAGGCAGAAAAATAGGTGGCAACCTGCAAACCTTTGTCCGTAAAGGATGTGTTTTTGATACAGGAATGCACTATATTGGTTCTTACGATAAAGGTCAACCACTCTATCAAATATTTAAATATTTGGATCTTGTTGATAAATTCAAAGTTCAGCGTCTTGATGATATAGGGTTTGACGTTTTTTCGATTGGAGACTACGAGTTTAAATATGCAACCGGTTACAACAACTACGCAAGGGTGTTAAAAGATGCTTTCCCCGGAGAGGAACAGGCGATTGATACTTATCTCGGTGCGATCAGGGAAGTTTGTACAAGTGTAAATTCATTCAGGATTTTTGATAAGGATTTTGACAGGTCAAACTATTTGGAAAGTTATAGTCATTGTGCCTATAAATATATTGATGGTCTTACCGAAAATCGTCTCTTAAAAGCTGTTCTTGCCGGTAATAATGGCCTTTATTGCGGAAACTCCCAAAAAACATCGGTAAACCTCCTTGCCAATATTAACGGCTTTTTTATTAATAGTGCCTGGCGATTGATAGGAGGGGGGCATCAACTTGCAAATGCCCTGAAGTTAAATATTGAAAATCGGGGCGGCGTTGTAATAAAGAATAAAAAAGTTGTAGGCCTGCAATTTAACAGCAAGCAGATTTCAGCTGCCATAACTGCCGATGAGGAGTGTTTCGAAGCAGATAATTTTATTTCAGGAATTCATCCTGCCCTTGCAATGAATTGGATTGAGAAAGGAAAACTCCCTAAGGTATTTATAAACAGAATTCAAAACCTTGAGAATACAATCGGTGCTTTTGTGTTGTATTTGGTTGTGGAAAAGGGAAAGATATTACATCGTAACGGGAATCTGTATTATTCTGTTGATGATAACGTTTGGGATATTAACAGCGATCCCCAAAAGCCCTGGCCACATGGTTTTTTACTCTATACAACACGTGACAAGGAAACGGAATATGCCGAAAGCATTACGGTAGTTACCATGCAAAGGTATGATGAGTTCAAGCCGTGGGAAAATACATTGACAGGTCGCCGTGGAGAAGGATATGAACAACTAAAGAAGCAAAAAATGAAGGCACTCTACGATCTCGTCAGTAGTAAAGTAAAGGAGATTGATGGGAAAGTACAGCACTGGTACGCTGCAACTCCACTTACATTCAGGGATTACACGGGAACAGTTAATGGATCAATGTATGGGATCGAAAAGGATTGCTCCAGGCCATTTATAACCAATATTCCATCGCGTACAAAAATCCCAAATTTTTTCTTTACCGGACAGAATATCAGCAATCATGGTATTCTCGGTGTGGCTTTCAGTGCCTTGATGACGTGCGCCAATTTTGTTGATATGCAGAAATTGATTGCGAAAATAAAGGCATCCTGATGGCTAAAAAATGGTATAAATCACGTTTAGCGCGCATTGTCCTGATAGTATTTCTTGTGATTTTGGCACTATGGATTGCTTTTTTTTATACCGTTAGCATCTACCCACCCACTGTGGATGAAGGCCGTAAGATCGACTTTAAGAGAAGCGAACCTGCTCCCGGCGTGTTTAAATGCGGGCAAAACTGGTTAAGAAAAAACAGACTGGGGGTTTATGAACTTTATGTTGAAGGAGATCCGTTTGAAATGGGCGTTGTAAATGGTATTCTTACCAAAGAACTTTTAGCTTACCAGGAGCAGGTTTTCGTTGATCGGCTCAGAGAAATGATTCCATCTGCTTCGTATTTAAATTTTTTAAAATACTTTGTAGCCTGGTTTAACAGGGATATGGATGAATACGTTCCACTGGAGTTTCAGCGTGAGATATACGGAGTGTCGTTGTCGGCCTCTGAAAAATTTGATTTCATTGCTCCCAATTACCAGCGAATACTCAACTACCACGCTGCTCACGATATCGGCCATGCTATGCAGAATATGAACCTGGTGGCCTGCACGGCTTTCGCTGTGTGGGATGACGAAAGTGCCGACAGTTCATTGGTTGTGGCAAGAAATTTTGATTTTCACATGGGGGATGAATTCAATAAAAATGTTATCGTGGCATTTGTTAATCCCGACTTCGGCAATGGTTTCATGATGATTACCTGGGGGGGGATGACAGGCGTAGTTTCGGGAATGAACGACAAGGGGCTGACGGTTACACTTAATGCGGCCAAATCATCGGTGCCCTATAAAGCTAAAACACCGGTTTCACTCCTTGCCCGTATGATATTGCAATACGCTTCAAACCTGTCGGAAGCCATCAACATATCAAAAGCATATCAAACCTTTGTTTCAGAGTCATTTCTAATCGGTTCAGCCAAAGAACGAAGTGCCATTGTTATTGAAAAGTCTCCCGAAAAAACCGGTATCTATCAACCGGAGAAATCCAGATTGGTGTTAACGAATCATTTTCAAAGCGATGTGTTTAAAAATGATCAGCTTACCATTGAAAATATAGAAGAAAGTGCTTCCCCGTATCGCTACAGGCGTGTTGAACAACTCCTGGATGAAAGTTCGGGTGTGGATGAAAATGTTGCTGTAACTATCCTCCGAAACCGTAATGGAATGAATAATAAAGATATTGGGTTGGGAAACGAAAAGGCCATAAATCAGTTAATTGCCCATCATTCTGTTGTTTTTAAACCGGAGGAATTGTTGGTTTGGGTTTCAACATGGCCCTATCAGGAGGGTGAATTTGTATGCTATGATTTAAAGAAAATCCTTTACAAAGATCCGGATGTTTTAAAAAACATCGATGAGTATGACTTGTCAATACCCGCAGATACATTTTTATTATCGGATCAATGGAATAATTACCAGCTTTATAAGGAGCAAACCAACATGATTAAAAATCGAATTGACGCAGGAGAATCAGGTTTTCTGTCCACTGGTGAAATTCAGCATTATCTTTCTCTCAATCCTAACTACTATTATCCACATTATCTGATAGGGAAATATTTTTATAACGAAGGCAAGTTCAAAAATGCCACTAACCAATTGCAAACATCACTTCAAAAGGAAATACCCCGGCAGGTTGATCGTGAAAAGGTGTACGAACTTTTGAATTAAACAGGCAAATTCATAACTTTTGTCCGTAACAAAACTGCAATGGTGCTTAATGAGATATTTGTATTTTTGCAAAAACTGAATTGTCATAATTGATGAATAATTCCCGTATCCCGGCAATAGAAGCCCTCAATGTTGAAGAAATTTTGAGATTTCAGGAGCACAAACTGAAAGAATCACTCAAATATCTCGATACCTTTTCGCCTTTCTATTCCGGAATATTCCAAAAAAACAAAATCAACATTTCAAAAATCAGGCACCTTAGTGACCTGAAATTTATTCCAACTACTGATAAGGAGGATTTGCAGCTTAATAATGAAGAATTTCTGTGTGTTAGCCGGGATAAAATTATTGATTATGTAACAACATCGGGAACTTTGGGTAGCCCTGTAACATTTGCCATTACCGATAATGACCTTAACCGGTTGGCTTATAATGAATACCTTTCTTTTACAACTGCAGGAGGAACACCCAATGATATTTATCAGTTGATGGTTACCATGGATCGTCACTTTATGGCCGGACTGGCATATTTTCTGGGGATACGTAAACTGGGTGGCGCAGCTGTTAGAGTTGGTCCCGGAAATCCCGCCCTTCAGATTGATTCGATAAAGCGCTTTAAACCCTCAACACTGATCACCGTTCCGTCTTTTCTGCTCAAACTCATCGAGTGGAGCAATAAAAATGAAGTCGATCTGTCGAAAACATCCGTTAAGTCAGCTATATGTATCGGGGAACCTCTACGAAACATTGATTTTGAGCTTAATCAATTGGGGAATAACATTGTACAAAACTGGGATATCCGGCTCTTTTCTACTTATGCTTCAACAGAAATGGGTGCTGCCTTCACAGAGTGTCCTCATGGTAGGGGAGGCCATCATCACCCGGAATTATTGATTGTTGAATTCTTAGATGAAAATGAAAACCCCGTTAAAGAAGGCGAACCCGGAGAACTTACTTTTACAACTATAGGAGTGGAAGGGATGCCGTTGCTTCGGTTTAAAAGTGGCGACATTTGCAGTTACTATAAAGATCCCTGCAAATGCGGCCGTAAAACATTGCGTGTGGGAAGCCTCATCGGCCGCAAAAAGCAGATGATCAAGTACAAAGGCACCACCATTTATCCTCCTATGCTGTATGAAATTTTAAGCGACATTAAGGGGGTAGAGAACTATATTGTTGAAGTTTTTTCGAATGAAATAAATACCGATGAAATTTTGATTCGTGTTGGAACACATTTTAAAAACCCTGAATTTGAAAAGAAAATCAAGGATCATTTCAGGGCGAAATTGCGTGTGGCTCCCCGAATAGAATTCTCTGATCCGAATTTACTGGAGCAACTTCAAATGTCTCAGTCATTAAGAAAACCTAAAATATTTTTTGACAGAAGAACGAAACAGATATGACAAAAATAAACTTTGCCGCAGAATTTGAATTAATGCGACCATACCGCGATGATGAAGTTGGGCAGGCAATCAAACGACTGGTTAATTATCCCGAATTTGATTATGTGCTTCAATATTTGTACCCCGATAAGCCACTCGATCAAATAAAAAACTTCCTGCTCGAAATTGAAAATGTGGCCCAATTCCAGAAAAGGTTCATGCATCATGCCGTCTCCTATATTGTTAACCACACTTCTGCTGGCCTTACAGTAAGCGGTCAGGAATACCTCAGGCCCGGTAAAGCCTATCTTTTTATTTCCAACCATCGCGACATTGTACTTGATGCTGCAATTTTGCAGGTAATCCTGCTGGATAATAACCATAAAACCTCACAAATTACCTTTGGTAGCAACCTGATGAAAAAACAGTTTGTCATAGATTTCGGGAGGTTAAACCGAATGTTTAAATTTTACAGAGGAGGCACAAGGTTGGAAGTGTTTAAACATGCAATCATCCATTCGTCGTATATCAGAAACGCCATTGTTGACATGGAGGAATCTGTGTGGATTGCCCAGAGCAATGGCCGAACCAAAGATGGTAACGATGCTACTCAAACGGCACTTATTAAAATGCTGGCCGGTTCAAATCCCGATCCTGAGCAGGCTTTGCGCCAACTGAATATTGTACCTATCGCGGTATCGTATGAATATGAACCCTGCGATGTGTATAAGGTCAGGGAAAATTACCTCGCTCTTTCAGGATCCTATATGAAAGATAAAAATGAAGATTTCATGAGTATTTTATCAGGGATAACATCACCAAAAGGAAGAATCCACTTTGCATTTGGTAAACCTATTAATGATATCCCCGGTGCATTTGGTGATGCCGATTCAAGCAAAGAAAATATTTTTAAAAAAGTAACAAAGTTGATCGACAGACAAATTCATACATCATATAAATTATGGCCCACCAATTACATAGCTTCAGATTTGTTGTCAGGGCAATCCGGGTTTTCCGATAAATATTCAATAGAAAAGGCTGAAAAGTTACAACACTACATCGAAAATAAACTCAATTCACTGAAAGGTGATCAAGCGACATTAAGAAAATTATTTCTGCAGTTATACGCCAGGCCTGTAGAAAACCGGAAAAAGCAATAGTACACTTGTGATTTTATGGCCTGGGATGTTCGCTCATGGTGATCAGGTACTTCAGTAAAATTTCTTCTGATTCCGGGTTTATCGCAACCCGTCCTTTTTTCTTGTTCACCTTTTTAACCATTCGGGGTACAATCTTTTTCCATTTTGCTTCACTTCTCGAAGCCGGTCCTTTCAGGCGATGACAGATGACACATTCTTGTTCGTAAATCAGCTTGCCTTTGTTCAAGTCAGCCAGCGTTAACCCGGGATATTTTTGTGAACCCCGTTCAACATCAATTTGTGAGGGTTGAATTAGCTGAATCGTTCCGCATGCAGTTAAAACAGCCAGAAATAAAATAAAAAGCAGTTCAATTTTTCTCATGTGCAATATCATTAAGAATTGTTTTTTTTTACCCGCATTAATTCTGCGAATATAAAAAAAATCGATCAGTATTGATTAAATTTTAAAGAGGTTTGATCTCTAAGTTTTTGTTGCGGCACCTGTAAAATTAACAATTAAGTGCTACTTTTGCCGATAGGTTAATATAGCCTGGAAACAAGTATGAAACATATTCTCGTTGTGTACTATACACAAAGCGGCCAATTGAAAGAAATCATTGATTCCCTGCTGTCAAAAATCAAAAATTACCATTCGGTAATGATTGATTATGAACAGTTAAAACCGGTTAATAATTATCCTTTTCCCTGGGGCAATGCTTTTTTTAATGATTTTCCGGAGGCGGTTATGGGCATTCCCTGTGATTTGAAACCTTTAACCATAAACAAAAAAGTAAATTATGATTTAGTGATACTTGCCTACCAAAGTTGGTTTTTATCGCCGGCTATTCCAATAAGTTCATTTTTGCAATTGAATGAGGTTCAGTCGTTTTTAAGAGGGAAAAATGTACTCACCCTTTTAGGAATCCGGAACATGTGGTATAGCTCACACGATATGATTAAATCAAAGCTTTCTGAAATGGGAGTTCATCATGTGGGTAACATTGTTTTGGCTGACCGCCATAACAACTGGATTGCCGGTATTACAATTATTCGCTGGCTGGCTTATGGCAAACGGGGGCCAACGGCATTGCTGCCTCGCGCGGGAGTGTCGGAAAAAGATATCAGGAACGCCTCATCCTATGGGGATGTCATTTTTAATGCAATACAGCTTGATTCGTATGCTGACATGCAGAGCCAGCTCATACCTAAAGGTGCAGTGCAGGTAAAGTTCAACCTGATGATGATTGAAAAAAATGCCCGTAAAATCTTTGTTAAGTTTGCCCGGATCATATTAAAAAATGGCTCAAATAACCCGGGAAAAAGAGCCCGTGGCATTAAAATATTTAAATATTACCTGCTTTTTGCATTGTTTATTTTATCCCCCGTTGTCTCTGTAATATTTTTATTGATGCGGTATTTACTATTCAATTTTGCTAACAAAAAAATTAAAAAATATCAAAGCGTTTAAAAGTTAAAAAGTACACATGACAGATCAAAAAGTATATATCACACAGCTATCAAAGTTTTTCCCCAATAAGCTTGTTGAAAACGATGAGATGGAGGAATATTTAGGGAGGATTAAAGGATTGAAATCCAAATCCAAATCCCTTATTTTGTATCACAATAAAATAAAAGGCCGGTATTATGCCATCGATAAACAGGGGAATAATACCCATTCACTTACTGATATGGCAGTTGAGGCAATCAAAGGCCTTTGTGGTAAAGAATTTAGCATTAATGACATTGAACTTCTGGCATGCGGAAGTGCCTCACCTGATTTGCTCATGCCAACCCTGTCGCAAATGGTTCATGGTAAGTTGGGGATTAACCCAATTGATGCCATGACGGCTTCGGGAAGTTGCAACAGCTCGATGTGGGCCCTTAATTATGCCTGGATGTCGCTTCTGCTGGGAAGATACAGCAATGCCGTTTGTTGTGCTTCCGAGAAATTTTCCAACTGGATGCAATCACGTAACTTTGAAGAAGAATCGGATGCATTGGAAAGATTGGGAAAAGACCCATATATTGCTTTCGAAAAGGATTTTCTCCGGTGGATGCTCTCCGATGGCGCATCGGCTGTTTTGCTGCAAAAACAACCATCTCCTGCGGGCCAATCCCTGCTGATCGATTGGATTGAAATTAAATCGTATGCCAACCAGATGGAGACGTGCATGTATGCCGGTGGTATCAAAGACGACAACGGTAATATTGTACCCTGGCGCGACCTCTCACCAAAAGAATGGCTCGAAGAATCGGTTTTTTCACTCCGACAGGATACCCGGCTTTTACAGGATAATATAACGAAGCTGGGAGGTGATTTTCTAAAAGAACTTACCCGGAAACATCATTTCGATGTTTCAGAAATTGATTTTTTCCTGCCTCACCTTTCGTCTTTTTTCTTTAAAAAAAGAATCGAAGAAAGCCTCAGGGAATTATCCATGGAAATACCGGAGGAAAAATGGTTTGTAAACCTTGATAAAGTAGGTAATATAGCATCGGCTTCCGGATTTGCTATGCTTGAGGAACTGTTTCATTCGGGCAGGTTGAAGCCCGGCAACCGCATTTTGGTCATGATCCCTGAAAGTGCAAGGTTTTCATATACCTACCTCATGCTGACAGTTGAATAATATTGTAGTTTTGTTTCCTATGAAAGTTAATGAAGTCCCACAAGAAGATGCCAATGCTTTTGAGAAAGAATTCAGTGTTTTGCAGTATGCCACGGATGAAAACGGGAAATTTAAAGCAGTAAAAAGTGTAGGATGGAAGCCCAAAACAGAGGTGATGCAAAATGCATGGAATTATCAGAATGAAAAAGTTGAGAAAGCAATTCAGTTGGTCAGGCAGGGGAAGCGCAGCCCACTATACTACCATGCCAGAAAACACATGATGAATGCAAAACTGTTGTCGGCATACACTGGATTCAGTGTAATATCCGTACTGCTTCATTTCAGGCCAGGACCCTTCAGACGGCTTAAAAAGGAAAAGCTGGAGAAATATTACCACGTTTTTGGTTATTCATCAATCAAACAACTTATTGAAACCGAAACCAAATAATGACAATTGATTTTAAACACCAAATGGCTGCCCACTGCGAAAATGGCGTGGTCGTTAATTTGCTGAGATACTATAATATAAGCCTTTCCGAAGCGATGGCTTTTGGCATTGGATCGGGTATTTTTTTCTCATACCTTCCGTTTTACAGGATGGATAACGCACCGGTATTTTCTTTCAGACCCTTACCGGGCTTTATTTTTAATAAAGTTACCAAAAGCCTCGGCATCAAAATCCACAAGGAAAAGTTTCGCAACCCACACAAGGCCATGAAGCAGCTTGACCTTAATTTGAAAAATGGTATTCCTACCGGTATGGTTGTAGGCGTATTTTTCTTACCATACTTTCCGCCACAATACCGTTTTCATTTTAACGCACACAACATTGTTGCCATTGGAAAAGAAAACGGCAGTTACCTGATTAGTGATCCCGTAATGGAGAATATTGAATCCATCACCTATGATGACCTTTTAAAGGTGCGTTATGCCAAGGGTATTGCTCAACCCCGGGGTAAAATGTACAATATTTTGAAGGTGCCCGAAAAGGTTGACATTCCAGGAGCTGTGATAAAAGGTATCAGGCGGTCGGTGAAGTACATGGTTAAATTGCCCGGGCCTGTGATTGGGGTTACCGGCATGAAGTATCTGGGCAGATCACTCAAAAAATGGCCTGCAAAATATGGTGATAAGAAAGCCGGAAGGTATCTCGGGCAGATAGTTCGGATGCAGGAAGAGATTGGAACCGGTGGTGCCGGATTCAGGTTTTTATATGCTGCATTTTTACAGGAGGCAGCACAAATGTTTCAGAACGAAGACCTTGACAGGATTTCTGTTCAAATGACCCAAAATGGCGATAACTGGAGGGAGTTTGCAGTGCTTGCCGGCAGATTATGTAAGGGGCGTGAATCGGATAAAGGATACAATGAAGTGGGAGATGCCATTATTGATATTGCTCAGGATGAAAAAAAGATATTTTTAAACCTGGATAATGTTGTTAAAAAAATTGAAACCAGGCATCCTGTAAAAGGTTAACATATATCTCATTTGAAAACAGAACCATTCATCGATATTAAAAATCTGGTAAAGATTTACAAAGGGCAAAACTCACCTGCCCTTGATGATCTTTCACTGCAAATTGACGAAGGTGAGATATTTGGCATTTTAGGGCCGAATGGTGCTGGTAAAACAACCATCATTTCTATTTTATGCAACATCATTCCGGCCACCTCAGGTAATGTAACAATCAACAACTTATCACTGCATAAAGATAAAAACGAAATTAAGCGTCTCTCAGGTGTTGTTTTTCAGGATATTGCACTTTATGATAAGCTTTCGGCCCGCGAAAACCTCATGTATTTCGGAACACTTTATGGCATATCACGTAAAGACCTGCTTGAAAGAATTCCGGAACTCCTCAACCGTATGGGGCTTGAAAATGCCGGGGACAAAAAGATAGCAGCATTCTCAGGGGGAATGAAAAGAAGAATTAACCTGCTTATTGGTTTATTACATAAGCCGAGGCTGCTGTTTTTAGATGAGCCTGCGGTTGGCATTGATGTACATTCCCGGAATGTGATCATCGATTTCTTAACAGAACTGAACCACGAAGGTATGACAATGATATACACTTCACACCTGATGCATGAAGCAGAAAAGCTCTGCACACGCGTTTCTATTATTGATTATGGTAAACTGCTCACTGTAGCTTCACCCAAAGAACTCATCCGCAATACACCCGGATGTGATTCACTGGAAGACGTTTTTCTGAAAATTACAGGGCGATCGCTGAGGGATTAATTAACAAATTAACTTCCGGCTCAGCTTTTACCAAAAGATAACAGAAACTGAGTCGCGGGTTACTAATCATTTTATGAACACACGAAAATACATCATCTCAATACGCAAGGAGGCTGTGCTGCTCCTAAGGGATATTGAAGGTATAGTATTGGTTTTTTTAATGCCTCTGGTATTGGTTTTGGTAGTGGCTTTATTGCAACACCGCACTTTTCAGAATTTGTCGGAAGTAAAAATTCCTGTTGCGGTGTTGAACTACGATAAGGATTCGCTGAGTAACAATTTTATCCGGGGACTAAAGCAATCAGAAATTTTTGCGGTTACGGAAATTCCGGGAAATGACGGTAGTCAGACCGCAAAAGTCCGTCAGTCTGTTGCTCTTGGTAAATACCAGATTGGCATAGTGATACCTGAACATGCTACCCGTAATATCAAGAACCGCGTTGTTTCCATTCTGCAAAAACAACTTCCCAACACCTTGCGGGCCGGGATCAGAGATTCTGCAAATCAGGTTCAAATTGATTTGTTTTTCGATCCGATTACCAAAGAGAGTTTTAAGGCTATTACACGTACGACCCTGGAAAAATACGTTGCCGGTACCGAAAATTTTATTTTCATCAGGGCCTATTCGCAGGTATTTAGTGCCATGACAGGAAACCAAACCGAAATATTTGAGCCCGAAGAACCCGTCATAACTTTTAAGGAAGATATGGTGTCAGAATACACAGGAGGAGTATTGCCAAATGCTGTTCAACACAATGTTCCGGCATGGACCATATTTGGCATGTTCCTGATTTGTATTCCCGTTGCAGGCAACATCATCAAAGAACGGGATGAGGGCTGTTTGGCACGGTTAAGGACCATACCCATCAACTTTGTTAATATCCTCATTCCCAAAACACTTGTATTTGTGGTTGTATGTTTGCTTCAGGCCTTATTGATTTTTTTATGTGGTGTTTATATCATGCCGTTGGTGGGCCTGCCACAACTTCAAATTGGCAGCAACTATACTTCGTTGTTTTTAATTACGCTGGCTTCGGCAATGGCCGCTTCCGGATTTGGTATTGCAATTGGCTCAGTGGCAGTAACGCATGTGCAGGCATCAACATTTGGTTCGGTTTCTACAGTAATACTTGCAGCTATCGGTGGT
>CAYNDN010000027.1:0-19135 GCA_964395075.1 uncultured Lentimicrobiaceae bacterium
GGGAGAAATCTAAAAGTTGCGACAATCACCAATACGATGGGTCAGGATATCTGAAATTTCAAATATTTCCGCGTGATTACCTTTTCCAGGATCAACATTTTTCACCCATCGACCTGTGATTGGAATTAGTTTTTCTGTTTAACTTTCAGCCAGGCTGATAAACTGTGCTCATATTTCACATTAGCCAATGCCTTTAAATGGGAATCCTCAAAAACAGTATCCTGCGATTCGAGCTTCAGGGCCATTTCAGGCCACTGCGAATACAACACCGCAACACCATATTTTTTTGCAATAATCTCAGCCGCTTCCCTCAGGCTCAGGTTTTCACCACCAATGTTGAATATTTTATTTTTCGATTTTTGATTATGTGTTGCCGCAATGATGATTTTAGAAATGTCAGAAACATGGGTAAAGGTTCGCCGTATCGATCCGTCACCAAAAAGGGTGATGTCCTTTCCTTGTTTTGCCTGGTTCAGGAAAAAGCCAATCGTTCCGTAAGAAAATTCATCGCCAAATAAATTCCCGTAAGGCACACAAATCCTGAAAACGGTATAGTCGATTCCAAAGGCATTTTGATACATCCATAGCAAATTTTCGGCGTTCAGCTTATTGGCTGCATAGATGGTTTTGGTTTCTTTGGGAGCATCTTCATGGAGTTGATGATCGTTCACGCCTTTGTAAACCAGCCTTGTGGATGGGTAAACCACCCTTGCCCGGCTTTCGGTTTCGCGAAGTTTTGTAAGGACATTCAGCAAACCGGTTTCGTTTACTTCGATAAACTTTTTGTAATCATCAAAACCGCATGCTGTTCCGGTGAGGCCGGCAAACAAAAACACATAGTCCACATCGAAATCCGGCTTTTCCAGGTCGGATGGTTTGGTAATGTCAACCTGAAGGTAGTTTTGCGAAGGGTGAAATGGTGTTGCCTGAATATCACAATTCAGGTTATCAAATCCGGCCAGTTGCAGGTGATGTGCCAGGTGCCGCCCAAGGTATCCGTTGCTTCCTATGAGGATTGATTTTTTTGGCATCTCAGCTATTTTTCAGTCTGATTGATAATTTCGCTGATGATATAGGTTGGTCTGCCTTTCACCTTTTCAAAAATCTTACCCACATAAATACCTACCATGCCCAGTATTGAAATGATTAAACCGGATAAAAACCAGAATGATAAAAACATACTCGTCCATCCCGAAACTTCCACATCAATCACAAAATATCTTGCAACAAGTGCAACGGCAAATATTGCCGTGATGGCCGAGATGACCAATCCAAGTTTCACGGTGAGTCGCAGCGGTTTATCCGAAAACGAAACAATGGTGTCGAAAGCCAGGGTGAGCCGCTTGCGGAAATTATAAGTTGATTTTTTACCATCGGTTCGTTCAGCGTGATCAATTTCCAATTTCGTGAGCCGGAAGCCCACCCAGTGGATCATGGTGGGATAGTAGCGGTTGTAATCGTTCATGCTTTTCAGTGCATCCACAACTTTGCGATGATACAGTGCGAAATTTGCCACGGTTGCATCCTGATGCGTATCGGTTAGATAGCTGAGGGCACGGTAAAAAATTCTGGAGTACAATTTTTTCAGGAAGTCGTCCTGCCGGTTTTTGCGACTGGCCAGCACAATGTCAAAACCTTTCAGGGCGGTATTATAAAGATTCATTATTTCCTCAGGGCGGTCCTGGAGGTCGCAGTCGAGGGTTACAACCCATTCTCCCCGGGCGTGGTCCAGCCCGCAGTTCAGGGCATATTGCTGTCCGAAATTTCTGGAGTGCCTAATGGCGGTAATGTTTGGATCGGCGGCGGCCAGCTTTTTAATAATCTCCCACGAATTATCAGGGCCGTGGTCTTCAACCAGGATGATCTCATAGCTGCCGGTAATTTGCTCAACAGCCTTTTTTATCCGCGCAACAAGCTCCCCAATGAGGGAAGCTGCGCCATAAACAGGGCTAATCACCGAAATATGCGGCGTTTCTTTCATGCTCCAAAATTATGGATTTAATAGATTTAGTCCATTTTATTCCTGATGATTCCTTTTTCCTGAAAAATAATCAACAATCTTCCTGTAATTATCCTGTGCCGACAGGCAGGTATCAATCAGGTAGCCTTTCATTTTTGGGTATTGTGACAAACCCCTGTAATAGAAATACTTATGGTTTTCTGAAATGATAAATGGGGTAATATTATGAGCAAGGCACTCCTTAAAAATTATCATTCTACCTACCCGACCGTTTCCGTCCTGAAACGGATGGATTGTTTCGAAATGAAAATGAAAGTCAATAATATCATTAACTGTAATTACTTTTTTATGCTGATAAGATTCAATCAGATTATTCATTTTGGTTGGCACCTCGGCAGGCAAGCAGGTTGCTGATCCGCCAACAATATTTGGTTTTAGTTTATAATCTCCAACACGAAACCATGATTTTTTAGCATCGGATGTATTGATTTTTAAGAGGTAATGGAATTTCTTGATGTGTTCTTCCGATAACGGTTCATCAGCAATGTTCAGCAAATAGTCGAAACAGGAAAAATGATTTACTGTTTCTACAATATCATTCACATTTAATGTCACTTCACCATTTTCAGCATAAATAGTGTTGGTTTCAAAAATATACCTTGTTTGTTCTTCTGACATCGTACTGCCTTCAATTCGATTTGAATTATAGGCATGTTTAATTTGGGTTTGGTGATATATTCCGCCTTTTAAGCCACTATTTTTTTCGTCCCGCAAATTCGTAAGAAGATTCATGTTTAGGTTTCCATTTAAATAATTTCAAAAATATGAATTATTTGAAATGATTGGTGTTTAAGAATTTCCTTAGCCTGTACTATTCCTAAATTTATATGAATAAAATTACCGCGTATTTTAGTGCGCGGTTTAAAAATTGATAATCAACAATCTAAAATCCTGAAAATTTTTATTTTTTTATTTTGAAAAATTTTCAGGATTTTAAACAAGTGTAGCTAATTTCCTCTTATCCGTGCACTAAAGTACGCGGTAATTAGAAAGGCATGAATAATTTATTTGCGGAATTTGGGAATTCCAGGAAACCAGTATGCGCAAAATTAATCTTTCGCAAATCTCCGGATATCATCCAACGCTTTACTTTGGACCAATACCTGCTGAAAGTGGTTTTCCTGATCCTGCTGCGTAATGGCCCGGTAAAATTCATCCATCGACCCAATAAAATGATTATCGGGCTTCAATTGCCAGGTATGTTTTTCATTTTGCTTTTCCAAAGTTACCGAAGGGCTGAAGCCCGGCTTGGGTGTGAAAGCCCAATGGACAATTATTTTTCCTTTGCTGCCCCAAATCTCGTAATTGCTCTGGTAAAAATGATCGAAGCCAAAGGCAATTTGTCCGCTGATTCCGGAGCCATTTTCCATAAATGCACCACCATAAATATTTGTCCCGGTTTCGGGATCAATTTTCAGGTTGGCAGCCGTTACCCTGTAATCATTGCCAAGTAAAAACTGGATGGCGCGAACAGTATATCCGGCAGCGTCGAGCAATGCCCCGCCGCCGACTTTGTCGTCATAACGGAAATTATCTTTTGGCAAGGGGGGAAATCCAAAATTGGCAATTACCGTACGAATTTCCCCAACTTCTCCTTTAGCGATCATATCAAAAACAAAGCGGTGCTGGCTGTGGTACTGGAACATAAAATCTTCCATCAGCACCAACTTTTTCTCCCGGGCCAGATCAACCATTTTTTTCGCGGAGGCATAATCGGCAGCAATGGATTTTTCGGCAAGCACGTGTTTTCCGGCTTTTAGTGTTTTGATGATCCATTCGTGATGAAGGCCTGTGGGCAGAGGCATGTAAATGGCATCAATGTCGTTGCGGGCCAACAGTTTTTCGTAACCCACAACGGCATCACAACCAAAATTAATGGCGAACTCGCGTGCTTTTTCCTGCGTCCGGCTGGCCACTGCTATGAGATTCCATTTGCCTGATTGTTGAATGGCAGGGATCATCATCTTTCGGGCTATGGAAGCACAACCCATCACACCGATGTTCAACTTTTTCATCGGCTAAGCACATTGTATTTAAAAATGCACCAAAATGCCCGCATACCATCCTGCCAGTTAATTTTTTTACCCTCAGCGTATGTTCTTCCATAATAGGAAATGCCAATCTCGTATATTCTTACATTCTTGAGCCTCGCTATTTTGGCTGTAACCTCAGGTTCAAAACCAAACCGTTTTTCTTTTAGGTTTAGGTCTTTAATGATGTCGGAGCGGAAAAGCTTGTAGCAGGTCTCCATGTCGGTCAGGTTCAGGTTGGTGAACATGTTGGAAATGTGTGTGAGTAGCTTGTTGCCGATGCTATGCCAGAAAAACAAAACCCTGTGTGGATTGCCTCCCCTGAACCGCGAACCGTAAACAATGTCGGCGTTATTTTCGATCACCGGTTTCAGTAAGGCATTATATTCGCGTGGGTCATATTCCAGGTCGGCATCCTGGATGATGATAAAATCGCCTGTAGATTCTGCAATACCATGATGGAGGGCTGCACCCTTTCCCATGTTTACGGGTTGTTCAAAAAGCTTTATGTCTTCATCGCTGTGCAGCGAAATATATTCACGAATTATTTCCACCGACTGGTCACTCGAGCCATCGTCAACCATCACCAGTTCCTTGGTTAAACCTCCGATGAGTTTAACATCGATGATACGATCGAGTATGGCAGTGATTGTTTTTTCCTCGTTAAAAACCGGGATAATAACTGACAAACGCTTCATCTGATCTTTCTCGTGTCGCAATTTACTTTGAATCCCCGAGAATGATCGGCAAACCGTTCTCAGAATTTCCAATAACAATAACTTTTGTGTTGGGTGAATTGGCGAGGTTGAGAGTAGCCTCAATCCCTTTTTCTTTCAGGATTTTGTCTGTTAAACTTGCACTCAGAATACGGTTTGCCGTTGCTTTTCCTTCAGCGTCAATACGCTGGCGCTCAGCTTCTTTTTCGGCCTTTTCAAGTTTAAATTCATACTCCAGCGATTCCTGTTCCTGTTTTAATTTACGTTCGATGGCTGTTTTGATGGTTGGAGGTAAAACAATCGAACGAATCAAAATTCGGTTTACCTGCACGTATTTATCCTGCAGGATATTCTTGGTTTCATTAAAAATTTCATCCTGAATGGTTTCGCGATGAAACGAATAGATTTCTTCCGGCGTGTATCGTCCAATCACGTTTCTTGTTGAAGAGCGTAAACTTGGAATAACCACTCTTTGCATGTAATTTGTTCCGATGTTGCTGTGGAGCATCCCCAGTTCCTTATAGGTTGGTTGGTACCAGATCGAGACATCCACGCTGATTTCAAGGCCGTTTGATGACAATACATTCATGTCTTCGGCTACTTCCTGCTGACGTACTTCATACACATACATCTTATTCCAGGGGGCAATAAAGTGAAATCCCTCACCATAAGTGTTTTCCACATCCAGACCGCCGCCAAAGGTTTTGAATAACACACCACCGTGGCCACCATCAATGGTTATAGTCATTCTGCTCCAGAATGCAATTAATACGATTACTGCAACAATGATAATTCCTACCGGAATAATCTTCTTAAAATTCAATTCTTCTTGTGCCATAGTTAAACTATTTTTTTGTTCGTGTATATAGGAAACTGCAATGTTAATCAAATTGTTCCAAATTGCAGCTATCAAAATTTTGCAAGATACTTCACCGGTGATCAGGAATTGGAAATGGGATGGAATGGAATGGCAACCCTAACTTCAGTTCCTCTATCCAAAACAGAATCCATTTCGAGTTTGCCGCCAATTAATTTCACGAGATGTTGTACAATGGTTAGCCCTAATCCGGAGCCATTATAGGATTTGCTGTAGATGTCCTGCACTGATGCAAAAGGCTCAAATATTACTTCGAGTTTTTCATCAGGTATCCCTATGCCGGTATCTTTTACAATAAATGTAACGGTCTTTTTATCCGATATTTCGGCGGATAGCGAAACGGTCCCTTTGTTTGTAAACTTTAAACCATTATCCATCAACCTTTTAAGCAGATCAGAAAGTTTCGCGGCATCACTTCTAAAAAAAACATGTTCTGTGTTTTTTAAGGCAATATGCAATTCTTTGTTGTGTAATGATTTCGTGGGACTATGATAGTGAAAGTGATCATTTAAATCTTTCATCAAGCCCTCCAGAGAAATAATATCGGGTTCGAATGCCACCATGCCGGCATCGAGTGATGAAATATAAATAATGTCTTTCATTTTTTCCAGCAATTCCTGGCTGCTTTGATGGATTATTTTCATGTATTCGAGTAACTCTTTCAGGTTGGCACCATTTAAAAGCGATAGCTCTGAGAATCCCAGAATAGCGTTTAAAGGTGTTCTGATTTCGTGTGAAATACTCGAAATGAAACTTGATTTTAGCGCGTGGTATTCAGCGGCAGCCGTGCTTTGATTGCCGTTGCTGTTGTGCTTTGTTATTATGTTTTTTCCCCCCATGGTACTGTTTACCCCCTTAGTACCCGGAATACGGTTTCGTTAGTCCACGTAAGTCCCGGCAGTTGGATTAAAATTATGGCGCAAAGTACTTAATAATTTTGAACATCTGCTATAAAAATCTATTTACAATTTTTCCTGAAAACCCGGATAATCCAAAACCTTTTACAAACTTTTTTTATTGAAAACCCTGTTTGGTTTTGGCTTGCCCAGGTTGGGTTAACATTTCTTAAGAGGTCATCAATCCTGGTACGACATTGAATTTCTACTTTTGCAAACGCTTTGAAAATTAGAAACTAACATATCAAATGACAACAAATTCAGAACCTGTTGACCAAAAATTTTCCAATGAGGAAATTAAACATGAAATAAAATACCTCGATTTGCTCGCGAAGCAATTTCCTACTGTACAATCAGCTAGTTCAGAGATCATTAATCTCGAGGCCATCCTGAAATTACCTAAAGGAACCGAACATTTCCTTTCGGATATTCATGGTGAATATGAGATATTCAGCCATGTGTTGAGAAATGCATCCGGAGTGATCAGAACAAAGATTGAGGATGTTTTTAAAAATACGATCCGCAAATTTGTGAAGGATGAACTGGCAACTCTGATTTACTATCCCGAAGAAAAGCTGGCCCTGATTGAAAAACGGGAAACCAATATCGAAGAATGGTATGCTGTTACCCTGCAAAGGTTGATTTCTGTTACCCGCGCAACGGCTTCCAAGTACACCAGGTCGAAAGTTCGGAAGGCACTGCCAACTGATTTTTCATACATCATCGAAGAATTGCTGCATGAAAGCCCTACATCTCACAACAAGGCCCGCTATTTTGAAGGTATTATCGAAACCATTATCCGTATTGAACGTGCCCGCGAGTTTATTATCGCCATCTGCAAGCTCATTCAACATTTGGCCATCGACAGGCTGCACATCGTTGGCGATATTTTCGACCGTGGCCCCAGTGCAGAAAAGGTAATGGATAAACTCCTTGAATACCATTCAGTGGATGTACAATGGGGAAATCACGACATCATCTGGATGGGCAGTGCGGCAGGCATCAGGGCCATGATTGCCAACCTGGTGAGGATTTCTTCCCGCTACATGAACCTCGATACCATCGAAGATGGTTATGGCATTAGCCTTTTGCCACTGGCAACTTTTGCCATGGAAGTGTATAAAGATGATACAGCCGAGTTGTTCCGTCCCAAAATTTCAGACGAATCCAATACCAACAGTAAACATGTGCTGATGGTCAGCCGGATGCAAAAGGCCATTTCCATCATGCAGTTTAAGCTGGAGGCTGAAATCATCAGACGAAATCCGGATTTTGATATGAATGACCGTAACCTGCTTCATCTCATCGACTATAAAAAAGGTACGATTAACCTGGGGGGGCGAGAATATAAATTAAAGGATAATCATTTCCCGACCATCGATCCTAAAGACCCATACAAACTCACAGCCGAAGAGCATGAGGTGATGGAAAAATTAAGAACCTCGTTTATGCACAGCGAGCGATTGAAAAAACACGTGAAGTTTTTGTATGCCAAAGGCAGCATGTATCTGAAATACAACGAAAACCTGTTGCTTCATGGTTGTGTGCCTTTGAATAATGATGGAAGTTTTATGAGCATGAAACTGGGCCATGAGAAATTATCAGGTAAGTTATTGATTGATAAATTTGATGTGGCTTCACGCAAGGCCTATTTTACCCGAAACGACAGAGATGTGGATACCAGTGCCCGCGATTTGATGTGGTACCTTTGGTGTGGCCCCAAATCCCCCCTCTTTGGGAAAAACAAAATGGCCACATTCGAAAGGTATTTTATCGAGGATAAGGAAACACACAAAGAAGATAAAAACGCCTATTTCAGGCTCAACGAAAAAGAAGCCACACTTGATGCCATTTTCAGGGAATTTGGCCTCGATCCTGCCAAAGCACATCTGATAAATGGTCATGTTCCGGTAAAGGTAAAAAAAGGTGAAAGCCCGATCAAAGCCAACGGCAAATTACTGGTGATTGATGGCGGCATGTCGAAGGCATACCAAAAAATAACCGGAATTACAGGTTATACGTTGATTTACAATTCCTACGGACTGGTGTTGGTGGCTCACGAAGAGTTTCAATCAACCAATCATATCATCGAAGAGGAAAACGATATTTTGTCGAATATTACCTATCTGGCCCAAAACCCTCAGCGTAAAACTGTTGAGGACACCGACGGCGGGAAACAACTTCGGCAGCAGATCAGGGATTTGGAAATGCTGCTTGCCGCATTCCGCAAGGGTTTGGTAAAGGAAAAAAGATAGGGTTAAAATCAGTTTGAAAATAATTTTGTCAGAAAAAAAACTTGATCTATCTTTGCGCACCATTTTAGAAAAGTATTTAAACAACAGATAAGCATGCACTTAACATTAGAAGCCAAGAAGGAAATTTTTGAGAAATACGGAAAATCTGAAACCAATACCGGTTCACCGGAAGGTCAGGTTGCACTATTTACCCACCGCATCAAGCACCTCACCGAGCATTTAAAAAGTAATAAAAAAGATAATTTTACCCGCCGTTCGCTTGTTAGGCTGGTAGGTAAAAGGAGAAAGCTGCTTGACTACCTCAAGAAAAACGACATCGAAAGATACAGAGCGATTATTAAGGAGCTTGGTCTCAGAAAATAAATTTAGAAAATTACAGTTTAATGATACGAAAAGGCAATTGGCGAATAATTGCCTTTTTTCGTATGTTTTAGTTGATAAAAGAAAGAAGAATAAGATGAATGTAAATGCAATTACAGAAAAGTTTGTAATGCCCGATGGTAAAGAGATTATCATCGAAACCGGCAAACTGGCACGTCAGGCCGATGGTGCTGTCGTGGTAAAGCAGGGTGACACCATGTTGCTTGCTACAGTTGTATCGAACAAAGAGGCAAAGGAAGACGTGGACTTTATGCCCCTCACTGTGGAATACCAGGAAAAGTACGCGTCAACAGGCCGTTTCCCGGGTGGCTTCTTTAAGCGTGAAGCCCGCCCATCAGAATATGAAATTTTAATCGCCCGATTGGTGGACAGAGCACTTCGTCCACTTTTCCCCGACGATTACCACGCTGAAACACAGGTACAGATTTCTCTGATTTCGGGAGAAAAAAATGTTGCCCCGGATGCACTCGCTGCGCTTGCCGCTTCAGCAGCCCTTGCTGTTTCCGACATCCCTTTCAACGGGCCAATCTCGGAAGTAAGGGTTGGACGCATTGATGGTGAACTCGTTGTGAATCCTCCGATTGATTTGCTTGAGAAAGCCGACATCGATATTATGGTAGCTGCCACCGAAGAAAACATCATGATGGTGGAAGGTGAAATGAAAGAGGTTGCTGAAACCGACATGCTGGAAGCCCTCAAGCGTGCACACGAAGTGATCAAAGAACAATGCAGAATGCAAAAAGTGCTGGCAGCAAAAGTTGAAAAGGCACTGACCAAAAGAGAATATGACCACGAAAGAAATGATGAGGAACTCAAAGAAAACCTCCATAAATTTTGCTACGAAAAAATCTACGAGATAGCCAAAAAAGGTACTGCCAAGCAGGAACGTCACGAATTGTTTGAGCAAATAAAAAACGACTTCATAGAAAGCCTCGATGAGGAAGAAGCCGAAGATAAAGCCCCACTGATAAAACGGTATTTCCATGATGTGGAAAAAGAGGCAATAAGGAATTTTGTTCTTACCGATCGCAAACGTATCGATACCCGTGATCTGGATGAAATCCGTCCTATCTGGACTGAAGTCGATTACCTGCCTTCAGCGCATGGATCGGCCATCTTTACACGTGGCGAAACACAATCGCTGGTAACGGTAACCCTGGGTTCGAAACTCGACGAGCAGGTGATTGATGGAGCAGTGTTTGAAGGAAAGAATAATTTTATACTGCATTATAACTTCCCATCATTCTCAACCGGTGAGGCCCGCCCAAACCGCGGTACCAGCAGGCGTGAGATTGGCCACGGAAACCTTGCACTTCGTGCTCTCAAACAAGTGATGCCAAAAGCTGAGGAAAACCCGTATACTGTGCGTGTAGTTTCTGATATTCTCGAATCCAACGGCTCTTCATCCATGGCATCAGTTTGTGGTGGTTGTTTGGCGTTGATGGATGCCGGTGTAAAAATTGCCAAGCCTGTTTCAGGCATTGCCATGGGATTAATCACCGAAAAGGATGGCAGCAATTACGCTGTGCTCTCTGATATCCTGGGCGATGAAGACCACCTCGGTGATATGGACTTTAAAGTAACCGGAACCCGCGATGGTATCACTGCCTGTCAGATGGACATCAAAGTAGATGGGCTTTCTTATCAGATTCTGGAAGAAGCACTCGACCAGGCCCGTACTGGCAGGTTACACATTCTCGACAAAATGGCAGAAACCATCACCAAACCGCGCAGTGATTATAAAGAACACGTGCCCAGGATTGTTCAGATAAGGATTCCTAAAGAATTTATCGGAGCTGTAATTGGCCCTGGTGGAAAAATCATCCAGGATATGCAGGCCGAAACCGAATCGACCATCGTAATCGAAGAGGTTGGAGAAGAAGGAATCGTTGATATCGTAGCTGTAAACAAGAGTTCTATTGAAGCGGTGAAGGCCAGAATTAATGCCATCATTGCCATTCCTGAAGTTGGCGAAATTTACAAGGGAAAAATAAAAAGCGTTACCGCATTTGGTGCATTTGTTGAGATCATGCCCGGTAAAGAAGGATTGCTGCACATTTCAGAACTGGAGTGGGCCAACACCAAAGAAGTTGAGGACGTGGTGAAAGCCGGTGAAGAAATTGAGGTAAAACTGATCGATGTTGATCCAAAAACCGGCAAAATGAAACTTTCGCGCAGGGCATTATTGCCAAAGCCTGAGGGCTATGTTGACCGCCCGCCGCGCCGCGACAACCGCGACCGGGGTAACGACCGCAGAGGTGGTGGCGACCACCGCCGCCGCGACAACCGCGACCGTGGAGGCAACAGGCCACACCGCCGCCCTGACAGAGATTAATTTATTGTTTGTTAATTATTTATCCCTCTTTTGTTTAATCGATTTACATATTCCTTACGGGGATAATTACCAGCTTTTTACTTTTACCAGAAAATTGCATAAAGCACCGCCAGCACAAGCATAATGGCATAGGCCGAAATGTTGAATTTCTTTCCGGTAATAAAAATTTCGCTGGTCAACACTATTCCTTTCGGATCATCATCCAGTTTATTGGTTGAAAGGCTTACCAAAACAATCACCGCTAAAGTAATGAGGAAAGTATAGAACATCTGATCCATCCAGGGCAATCCCAATGCCGGTATCTTTAAGAGTAAAGCAATAGGGATGGAAACAAGAATTCCGGTGATCGCCCCTCTGTTGGTGGCTTTTTTATAGAACAACCCCAGCATAAATACCGCCAGGATTCCGGGACTAACCAAACCGGTGTATTCCTGGATATACTGGAAGGCCTGATCGATGTTGCCAAGCATGGGGGCAACAACTACACCAATCAATAATGCAACACCTCCGGTAATCCTGCCTACAGCCACATCTTTATTTTTAACCTGTTTATTTTCGAGGTATGGTTTGTAAATATCCATGGTAAAAATTGTGGCTGTTGAGTTTACCATTGAGGCAAGCGATGAAACAATGGCTGCTGCAAGTGCCGCCACTACCAGACCTTTTAATCCAACCGGAATAAAAGTACTGATGAGCCAGGGATATGCCTTGTCCCAGTTGGTGGTACCATCCGCTTTGGTAAAAGCATCCTGTACACCATCGATAACGGTTGTGCCTTCCGGTTGGGAGAATAATATCCATGCTGCAATACCGGGAATTACCACAAACAGCGGAACGATCAATTTCAGTGATGCGGCAAATACAATCCCGCGCTGCGATTCTTTCAAACTCTTGGCTGCAAGTGTGCGCTGGATGATATATTGATTAAAGCCCCAGTAATAGAGGTTGGCAACCCACATCCCTCCAACAAGAACGGCAATCCCCGGAAGGTCGTCGAAATATTTGTTTTCCGGTTTCAGGATCATGTGAAATTTGTCGCCGGCGGTTTCATAAATATGGGCGAACCCGGCAAAAACACCGCCATCAGGCGTTACATGATCCAGGGCAATAAGGGTTGTAATGAAACCACCCAATATCAAAAGTGTGACTTGTACAACATCCGTCCAGGCTACAGCCGCAAGCCCCCCATAAATTGAGTAGGCTGCCGCAAAACAGGCCAGGGCTATAATTGCCGGAAAAATCATAGAACCATCGCCGTTACCCAGGATAGTATCCAGTGCCTTTCCACCAAGAAACAAAACCGAAGTAAGGTTTACGAAAATAAAAAGTGCAATCCAGAAAATTGCCAGTATGGTTTTTAAGTTGGTGCTGTATCGTTTTTCGATGAATTCAGGAATGGTGTATAATCCTTTTTCGATGAAAATCGGAAGGAAATATTTACCAACAATGATCAATGTCAGCGCAGCCATCCATTCATAAGACGCAATGGCCAAACCAAGTGCCATACCCGATCCCGACATCCCGATCATTTGTTCAGCTGAAATGTTGGCTGCAATAAGCGATGCCCCTATTGCCCACCAGGGAAGGGATTTCCCCGCCAGAAAATAATCTTCTGCATTCCGTTCAACGCCCTTCTTTTTGCGCGAAACGATCAATCCAATACTTAAAATAATAATGGCATAAGCTACAAATACCACGTAATCCCAAAAAGTGAAACCTATTTCTGCTGACATAAAACCATAAATTTTTGTTTGAAAAAAATGAGCATGCAAGATAGTAAAAATGAAAATGAGCTTACAAATGATGAACAAAGAATCGAAAAAATAATTAAAGATTAACGGAAAATTAGTTTTGATAACCAAAAAAACTGGCAATATGGAAATCAGGGAAATTTATAGTGCTAAAGAACTGATCTGACTCAAAAAGGAATTTGAAAGACTATTATTCCAATGCCATTTTGAGCAGCATATTGCAGGTTTTCCAATTTCGGGTTGTTGCGCTAACTCTTGATTTCTTTTCGAAAAAGGCGTTGTTAAATTTTGTTTTACCATAACCATTCGGGCAATAGCCATAATAGGCCTTATTACCTCTCATGATTTTATCAGGTGAAAAGTTTGCTGCCAGCATGGTTTCATGCGCTGATTCGTCTGGTTCACCGGCGAAAAACGTAACATGAAGCTTTGTAACATCGGTTTCCGGAAAATTAAGAAAAGGATTTGATGAAATGATTCCTTGGAGGTAGGCTTTGTTAAACGCAATCACTGGAACATCATATCCAAAATGATCAAGAATAATTTTATGAATCAACTCCTCGAAAAAAGCAGGGGTTGTTTGCTGATGTTTAAAAACAATATTACCGCTTTGAATGTATGTTTTTACATTTTTCAGCCCGTTTGATTGCAAAACCTCAGCAAATTCTTTCATTTTCAGCTTGTTTTTGCCACTCACATTTATACCGCGCAAAACTGCAATGTAGGTTTCCATAATCCAAAGATTGATTATCAATTAGCCTGATCTGTTTACAAATTTATATGAATAATACAGTCACTTAAAAATGGGCTTTTTCCCAACTTGGACAAGCCAAAACCAAAAAAAGAGTTTCATTTAAAGCATGTTGCATATTTTGGTTTGTCCAAGTTGTCAGGCACCAGATTAATTTTAACGCTTGAATCCGGAAATTTCGAGATTGGAAGCTTCAATGTTAGATGCAATGCTTACCCCCAATCGTCCTTATGGGCATTGAAGCGTCACAAAAAAAAGCATCCTGGGGGAGATGCTTTGGTTACTTTATTGTGGCAGGTTTGTAAACCTGCATGGGGAAAAAGAAAGGGTGTGTAATGAATGAGCAGTTCACAAGTTAAGCAAGCAGAGCAGAGGCAGTTAGTTTTTTTACACACCCTTCAATAGTAACTATTCATTAAATAATCTCAAAAAGTAAAATTTGTGCAAGTGTATGAGAGAAGTAAAAGTAAAATGAGCTTGAGATGAATCTAACAAATGTTTGAAAGAACGAATGAATTTCTTATTACGACTTTAAGATGCGTACTGGGAAAATGGTTGCACACTATTTTTTAATAATATGAGACAATTTCTGCAAAAACATTTTTGTTATCACACAACACTTTGTTTATCAATGCATTGCATGGACATAAAAAATTAAAAGATGTAAAATGGAGGACAAAAATAAAGCAGGAAGGCCGATTATCTGACTATCAATTTGTGATAACTGATATGGTTTTCACAGGCAGCCACCACTACATAAATTCCGGTTTTTAGGTTTGCTACCGAAATCCGTTCACCAGACTTTACATTTTGTGTACACATCTTTTGCATTGTTGATGCATCAAAAATTCTTAATGCTATTGATTTGACTTTATTTTCGAGTGTACCAATAGTAACAAACTGATTTGCCGGATTGGGAAATAATATGAGATCCGCCTGAGAAATTGATTCACTGATGCTGCTTAAATCCGGCTTGATGGTAGCATCGGTTTCCATGAAAACAATATCTCGTATGTCAGGAAAATCCACATCCAATATCAAATGAAATGGCTCACAAATTTTTCCCGGTTTTTCGGGGATCAGCGAGTAATTGCCAAAAGGGACATCGTCAAACGAAAAGCGTATTTCAGGTTCCGCCAATACAAAGCGGTAAATTTCACTTTCGCCATTGGTAAGATAAAATAGTAAAGGTATGTTATCGGGATTTGCCGACCTGAGTACAATACCGGCAATTGAACCTTTTCCTGTAAAAAAATCATTATAGGAAACCAGACTCAAGTTAACATCTGCAGGAAGCGTTGCTGTATTTATTGTTAGTGCATCCTGCCATTTCAGGGTGCCACCTGAATATACGGCACTGTAAAAAGGAATAACCGGTATCGGGAAATCGTAAACCGGAATGGCCTGCACAAAATAATTGCCGGGAATGAGTTCACTGAATTCATAGTGGCCATCATCCAACAGAGAATTTCCAATGTATTGAATCTGACCGCCCTCCTCAACCAGGTAAAGATATGCCCTGCCCATACTAATGGCATTATCACCGGCAAATACATTGCCTGATAATTTTAATGGAGGCAAAATTTCCAGGTTGGCAAAGGTTGTATCCGAACATCCATCGGATGTGTTTATGATCAGTTCAATATTGTATGAACCTGCAGATTGGTATGTATGAACCGGGTTTTCATCATCAGAAGTTTGCCCGTCGCCAAAGTGCCACAAGTAGGTAGTTTCGTTTCCGTATGACTGATTGATGAAATTTATGGTCCGACTCTGCGGAAAGTCCTGTTCCCACGTAAATTTAGCATCGCAATAAACAGGCTCTTCAATTGTGATTGTTTGCGAAAAATTGTCGCCACAACCATATCCGAGCACATTCAGTGACACTTCATAGGTTCCGAAATCATCATATTGATGTGCCGGAGATTTCAGACTTGATGTTTCCCCATCACCAAATTCCCAGTCGAAAATCAGGTTTCCGTTTGGAGTAAGGCTGTTAAAAACCACCTGCGGGTTATCAGGGTCGGGTTGTATCCATGCAAAATCGGCAATACATCCGGTGCTTTCAATTACCTTAATATCGCGGGTGTAATAGCTCTGGCCGCTAGTACTGATAACCCTAACCGAAACTTCATAGGTACCTGTATCTTGATAAATATGGGCAGGATTCTGGTCTTCAGCGCTATAGCCATCACCAAATTCCCAGTACCAGTAGAGCAAAGATTTTCCTGCTGACATATCTTCAAACTGAACAAGCAGATCGGACGACAGTATCTGTTCATGATTAAATAAGGCAAAACAACCTGGAGTTGGTTTAACATGTACAGCTTTTACCAGGGTGCTGGAACCGAATTTTGAAACTAAGGTAAGACTGACATTGTAAAACCCCGGCTGACCATAGGCATGTTTTGGATTGGTTTCCAGTGAAGTTTCGCTACCGTCGCCAAAATACCATACATTGTATATATAATAACCGATTGAGTTATTGGTAAAATTAATCGCCGGTTGCTCACCCTGATTTACCTGCTCGAACGAAAATTTTGCCACTCTGCTCTGATAATCAACAAAAACGGTGCGCTGAGACTCAGTGTTACAATTTTCTCCTGTAATGGTGAGGGTCACTTGGTATTGACCCGGCGACTCAAATAAATGCAGCGGATTTTGTTGCGATGATGTAGTACCATCATCAAAATCCCACTCCCAGGTGTAGGCATTAACCTGGGAAACATCCGTAAACTGAAAAAACAGATTGTTGGGGGATTGCTGCTCGTAATTAAACCTTGCCTCGCAGGGTATATCTTCACAAACTTCAAAAATGTAGCATAAATGTGGGCTATCGAGATCAAGGTCCGCATTATAAGTGTTGATTATCCCGCTGCAATTGCGGTCGAGGCTTAAGGTTAAAAACTGGTCTCCAGCAGGTAGTGTAATTTCCTTTTCAAAGTAACCCGACTCATTGGTTAGTGCTGATGCGATCTGAATCCCGTTTTCATTTTTGATTTCAACAATCTGGCCTTCAACTGGTACAAACAAACTTTCTTCTATCACATAACCGTCCACTACATACTGCTGGCTGTGGGTTATCAATCCCATAAAAATCAGCAAGATTAACAGCAACGGGTATTTAACTTTCTCTATCACTTCGACTGAATTTTGAATAGCCGGTAAGCAAAGCCGGCGTTAATGCCCCAGGAATTTATCTTAACATGAACATTGTTGTTTTGAATAACGGAAAAAAGATTCCTTCGAATATGCGGTTCAACAAAAACCGACCAGCGCTTATCAATTTTATAGCCAAAAACCGCTGATCCGTACAATGAGAGCATAAAGCCATAATCAAACTCAATTTCATCGGCTCCAACTACATCATTGGAATCAGGAAAGGAAAACTTTCCGGTTTTTGAAAGCATAAACGCAGGAATAAAACCCACACTGAGATCAACATAGAATTGTTTATCGATTAACCGGTAATGTGCAATCAACGGAATTTCAATAAAGGAAAAAGTATAGTGGTGTTTTTCTTTCCTGTTAATCATCGATGTATCTATTTCGATATTCTGTGTTGAATCAGGAATCAGGACCATGGTACTGTCCACGTTTGGAATCAGAACAGTATCACCGGTTTGCAGCAGGTAATCCAGATCGATATACCAGGTAGTATCATACACGTAATCTTCTCTATCAAAATAATCCCAGTAGAAAGAAGTATCTTTTACGATTTCCTGAAAATAATGGTCGCATACAAAATTGTTTTGCGAAAAAGCCAGGCCCAGTTCAAATCCGGTTTCATCTTTAAAATACTGGTATTTAAATGACATGCCTGTTGAGTTTTCGCCAGAATGATTCTCATTTATAATATCTACCTGATCATCGTAAGAGGTATTTCTTGCACTAAATTTAATTTCTGGAATAAACCATCTAGCACCCAACTTTAATGTACCGCTGTAGGTATGCTCTTTTCCAACCCTGGGTGCACGATCAAAGGATCCCCGGTATTTTGACGGGACAATTTTTGTTGATCGTCTGGTTCTGTCGTTATCAAATCCTCTGAGCGACCTGTTTTTGTTGCGGCCTTTATCCTGAAACACGTTTTTATGTTCAGTGATTTTCATGTTTACGGTTTCCTTTACCAGCACCGATCTGCCAAAATCTTCATACGTTGTCCGGCTGGTTATCACCGTATCCGACCGGGCTCTTTTCTCGAAATAAACCGTATCATTCCGGTATTTGTAATTCACAACGGTGTCGAACCTGTAAAGTGTATCGCGCCTTCTTCGCTCGATGGGCAAAAATAGCGGATCAGCATCGGATGGCTTCACGTTGGGTTCTATCTCAATGTTGGTATTTATTTTTGGTGGCGATGTTTTTATAACCGGAGGTTTAAAACCTACATCTTCAATTTTACCATCGCCAACTTCCCGGAATTCCCTACCTTCAAATTGTGGTATGTTATTTTTATCCAGATAAACCGTTCGGTTTTCGGTAATTACCACATCCAGTGTTCTCTTTACTATGGTTGCTGTGTCGGTATCCTGAAAACTTTCGTTGAGGACAAAAGTGGTATCGGATGCCGGAAGCGTGTCGTAATAGTAGATGGTGTCGTAAACATATTCATACTGATACACGGTGTCAGTCTGGTAAACGGTGTCGGGATATGGCAGGTAAAATTCAATATATGTGTTTTTACCGGCAATATCATGCATTGGCCAAAGCACAATAACCATTGCACCGGTCAATCCAAATAAAAATATTCCCGAAACTTTGTTACACATTGCAGAAATTCTAGTTCACAACTATCGTTACAAATACAAAAGTACATCAATTTTTTTCAGAAAAGTTAACAATTGATTAATCCGGAGCATACGGGGTGTATCTGCACCAAGAAATGAAAAGGCCGGAAATGCAAGCATTTCCGGCCTTAACCAATCAAATATTCGTTAATTAAATTACTTCCTTCTGATTGTGTCTGTTACATAAATCTTCTTTTTAACAAACACCGTATCCTTGATGATTACAGTATTTCCCTGTACGGGATCCTGTTTTTCGATAATTTCAGGTTGGCCATCAGGAATCAAAAATTCAGGTTCAGTTGACAGCCCAAATTTTTCAGTTTCACTCTGAAC
>CAYNDN010000028.1:0-7872 GCA_964395075.1 uncultured Lentimicrobiaceae bacterium
GCTCTATCTTGCTAAAATCATCACGTCAACACATGCATACAATTTGGCAGGCTGCAAACAAAAATGATCTTGAGCACCTTGATGATGAAGAACGGCTTTTTGCCAAAATCATGCTTGAACACAAAGACCAATACTATAATGAATTCGAACATGCCGATCTTTTAGAAGACTATGAATTTGACCCGGAAACTGAAACCAATCCTTTTTTGCATATCATTATTCATTCAGTTGTAGAAACACAATTGCAGGAAAAAGATCCAATCGAAACCTATCAGTTTTTCAATGCAATGATGAACAAAAGAGCAAACAGGCATGATGTCCTCCACATCATCGGATACATTTTTACTCATTTTCTATTTCCGATATTAAAAGAAGGCAAACCGTTTGATGAAGAAATGTATATAAAAGCACTGAAATTCTTTATGAATAGTAATTCAATTAAGCAAATATTGTTCAGAACCTTAAAGATCATCTCAAAGTTGGTGGCAATATTGCTTTTATTGATTTTGCTTTTGGTTGCAGTGTTAAATATCCCTTTGGTTCAAACTTATGTTACCCAAAAAATTGCACAAATTATCAGTGATGATTATGGCGTTGATTTTCAGGTAGGTGGTGTGATGGTGGCCATTCCTAACACTTTGCAAATACATGATTTATTTGTTCCCGGACAATCAGTAGACACCCTGCTTTACCTGGGAACGCTAAAAGCTGACCTGAGTTTGTTAAGGCTTATCAATCGTGAAGTACAAGTTCGGTACTTTTCGTTAGAAAACTTAAGGGCAAATGTGAAACGCGGCCTGCCGGGCGAAGCTTTCAATTTTGATTTTTTGTTGGAGGCTTTTGCATCGGAGCCTGACAGCACCGCCAAACCCGATACTACGTTGATAAAGCCCTGGGATATCAGCATTGATAGAATTAACCTGGAAGATATCCATGCTATATTTCTGGACGAAACCGCTGGCATGGATGCGAAGCTTAAGCTGGGAAAACTGGATATAACTTTTGACGAGCTGAATATGGACGGGACCGCTGTTTTGATTGATCGTATTGAGTTATCAGATACTTATGCCAGCTACGAACAATGGGCGGTAGAGCATAATGAGCCCCCCGGTGAAGATGTACCGGAAAAAGCCACTTCGGAAAAAGCTACTCAACCGGATTCCTCACTCCCACTGGTTGGCCTTGAGGCTTTGCTGCTCGAAAATGTGAAAATCGATTTTTTCGACCAAAGTTCGAAAATGAAAATGCAATACGAAACCGGCTTTACGCTGGTAGAGCCCGGCGAAACCAACCTAAAGACAAACCGGCTTGTTGCAAAAAACATCGAAATTGCACAAACCAAAGCATTTATTGAAATCGCCACGGATACCACATCACCGGTTCCTGCTGAAACAGCAGCACCACAAACCCCTGAAAAAAAATCGGTTCCGGCTTTTGTATTTATGCCCGGCTGGAACATCGAAGTGGCAAAGGTGAGTTTTGATGATATGGAGTTTGGTTTTGATGATGTGCATGCGCCGCCGGTAGAATTCGGGATGGATTTTGCCCACCTGCATTTCGAAAATATCAACGTCCACATTGATGATATTATCCTGTCGGATTCCATAGCTGCTGCACACATCAGGCAGGTTACCTTAACCGAACACAACGGCCTTGATCTCGACCAACTTCAGCTTGATGCCCGCGTATCATCAAAGAAGGCAGAAATAAAAAGGTTGGAGGTAAAACTTAACGAAACCGAACTCTTCGGAGATTTCATTGGCAAATATGAGGATTTTAACCTGGCATTTACCGATCCCGGAAAGGTGGCGGTTGATATCGACCTTTGGGTGAAACACTTAAAACCGGAATTAATTACCCTGTTTGCTCTATCGCAGGATATGGATTCTACGTTTGCCATGCTTCGGCAAAAACAGCTAAACCTCACGTTGAAAGCCAATGGCAAAGTTGATGACCTTTTGCTTGATAAACTGGAAGTTACGGCCCTCGATCAAACCCAAATACTGGCTTCAGGGACACTACAAAATCTTACACGTCCTGATGATTTATTTTTCGATTTGGATTTTTACACCATCCGAACCGGAAAAAGTGATGCTAATGCAGTACTTGGGTCGGCATTACCCCAAAATTTCCATCTTCCCGACAGCATTGCAGGCGGGCTGTATGTTCGGGGTACACCAGCCGGTGCCGAAGCAAATTTATCTCTGAATACTGATTTCGGAGCCATTAGTGCTGATGCCTTTTTTAAACGCGCCTTTAAGCAGCATGCTGATACTTTTGCGGTGCAGTTTAAGCTCGATGGCCTGCAGCTTGGCGAAATCCTCCAAATCGATCAACTTGGTGAAGTTAGCCTGGCGTTGGGTGCCGGAGGCTCAGGACTGGAAGCTGGAACCATCAGTGCAAATGCCTATGCCAATATTACCAAAGCCACATATAATGGTTATAACTATAATGATATCCGCATGGAGGCAAACATGCATAATTCGTTGATATGGATGAAAATTATTTCGGACAACCCCGGTGCTCAATTGGTTTTTGAAACCAGTGCCAGCGTTGATTCAACCATCCGCGACATATCTTTGCTTATGAACCTGGAAAATCTAAATCTGCGTGCGCTCCATTTCACCGATGAAGAAATAGCCGTTAAGACAACCCTGAAACTCACCGGCGATTACATGAATATGGATGATTTGAAAGGTGAGTTGACTTTGGATAATACACTGATCATCAACAAAAATGAATCCTTCCCTATTGACGAAATCCGTTTCAGTCCCCTGTTTACGCCTGAGCAAACCTACATGGAGTTTACTTCCGGGATATTAAAATTCCATTTCGACAGCAATATACCTTTTGATGATTTTGAAAATGTGATGATGGCATCGATGAGTCAATATTTCAACCGGGCGGAAGAATATGCGGTTGACCCTGAGAAAACCCTGGAGTTTCGGGCCTACTTAAGCATCCCTGAATACTTTAAATCCAATTTTTTACCTGATTTAAAAGAAGTTTCCATCGACACCATCATCGGCAGGTATTCAGCGGCTGAAAACCGGATGAACCTAAAAATAAAAGTGACAATGATAGATTATGCCGGGGCTTTGCTCGAAAATCTGCATCTGGACCTCAGCGGTCTGCAGGATTCGCTATCGGTGGTTGCAGGAATCGAAAGGCTGAGTTATGATTCGCTGTATGTGAACGGCTTGAGCATCACCGAAAGTCTGTTTGCCGGGAAACTGACTTCCGATATTTCACTGAAAAATAAACACGATTCAACAGCCTACCGGATTGCCAACGAAATCAGTATAACAGAAAACGGGAACCGGGTTTCCTTTCTTGTTAATGATTTGGTATTGAATGGCAAAGCATGGGATGTTCCCCCTGAAAACAACCTGACGATCAGTGACACAGGTTGGATTGCCAAAGATTTTGTGTTTTCATCTGAAGGGCAACAAGCCGGTGTAGGTTTCGTGAATCAAACAGGCAATTTTTTCACCAAAGATTTTCAATTATCTAACCTGCTGGGAATTATTCAAAGCAATGGGCCGGATAACCTTGCAAGCGGCGATTTAAACCTGGACCTCCACATACCATTCGGCAGGCCATACGATGGAATTCGGGCTGACATTAACATTATGCAACTGCGTGTGCTCGATTCGCTACTGGGCAATTTGCACTTTAACCTGGAAGAAAAAACCGGTGAACTTGCCCTGGACTTTAAATTGGATGCGAGCAATAATTATGTTAAGGCTCGTGGGACGATCAGTAAATCACCTGAAAATCAGCCCATCGATCTGGATATTGATTTTGATATTTCAGAACCTGCACACTTTGAAGCCATGCTATCAGAATATGTTTCGGATTTGAGCGGTAGTATTTCCGGGAATTTTAAGCTGGACGGGCAACTGAGTAGCCCTGCAATAAACGGACAACTGCAGTTCAACGATGCCCGGATAACCGCAACAATGCTAAACACCGGGTTTTATCTGCCAAACGAGCACATTGTGATCAATAATTCAAACATTATTTTTAATGACTTCGATATTTTTGATTCAAATGACGACAAGCTAAACATCAATGGGAAGCTCATCACCAATAACTTCAATGATATTGAATTTGACCTGAATGTAAACACCCTTGACTTTCAGCCCATAAACAGCAGTAAGTCCGACAACAAAATGCTGTATGGAAGCATGGTGATAGATGCCGATCTGAACCTGAAAGGTGACCTTGATTTGCCAGTGGTAGATGTTAACCTGGCAATAAAAGCGGGTACAGATATTACTTACGTTTTGCCCGGTAGCGAAATAGAAATTGTGACTTCGGAGGGCATCGTAAATTTTATAAATCCTGTAGCTGATACCGTTTTCGAATCCGCTGGAGGCGATTATCTCACCGATTCCATTTTGTCGAAGGTACGGGGTATTGACCTTACAGCAAAACTCGATCTTTCAGATAAAGCCAAATTCACTGTGGTCATCGATCCCTATTCCGGCGACTACGCCTCAGTTCAGGGTAGTGCCACTATGAATTACTCCATCGATCCATCAGCGAGCCAGACGCTGACAGGCGTTTTTGAGGTATCAACGGGCGTTTATCAACTGTCTTTTTACGGTCTCGTAAAAAAAACTTTCGAATTCGAACCCGGAAGTTCCATTGCCTGGTCTGGCCAACCCCTGGATGCCAATATTAATTTTACTGCGAAACATGTGGTGCGAACCCAGTCGGTTGCTTTAGTTGCCAACGAGTCAACCAGCATGACAGAGGCAGAAAAAAATATGTTTAAACAGCGTTTGCCTTATGAAGTTTTGCTTAACCTGCGCGGTTTCATCGATGAGCCTGATGTAAGTTTCCACATTGAACTGCCTGAAAAATATCAGATCAACTATCCGCAAATTACCAGCAAACTAAATATGCTAAATTCTGCGCAAAACGAGTCGGAGTTGAATAAGCAGGTGTTTGCACTTCTGGTTTCCGGGAGCTTTATTGCCGATAATCCCTTTGCCTCTTCAGGAGGTTCTGCCGAAAATTTCGCCACTACAGCAGCACGAAATAGTGTGAACGGTATCCTGGCACAGCAACTCAACAATATTTCGAGCCGCTATATTAAAGGTGTCGAAATGAATTTTGGGCTGACTACTTACGAGGACTATTCCGGCAGTAGTTCCGATACCCGCACCGAACTTGATATCCAGGTTTCCAAAAAATTGCTCGATGAACGACTTACTGTGGAAGCTTCAGGAAGTTTTGACGTGGAAGGCAGCCGGCAATACTCAGGTGCCAATCCCAGCCATACCTACGGTGAGTTTTCAGCAACCTACGACCTTACCGAAAGCCGTGAATACAAACTAAGGGCATATCGCGAAAATGCTTATGACCTGTTTGAAGGCGAAGTGGCATATAGTGGAATTGCGTTCATCATCGAAAAAAGCTTTGACAAACTTTTTAAACGCACAAAAAAAACTGAAAACCCGAACAAAGATGATAACGAGCAGCCTCAACCTGAAACTGAAAACGAGGAGGGCAACGAATGAAATTTATCCCTGTTTACCGGGCGATGCTTTTTCTTTTACCGGCAGTTGTGCTCTTTTCGGGATGCACAGGCCTTCGTAAATTATCTGATGACGAATATTTGTTTACCGGCGCAACCTTACATTACGATTCCATAAAAGGATTGTCGGACAAGCAAAAAATCAATTCGGAATTATACGGTCTGATAAAATCTACAAACACCAGGTTCCTGTGGATGCGACCCTTTTTGAGTATTCATAACCTGTTGAAAGAACCCAAAAAAGAAAAAGGTTGGCGCCATTTTATCAAATATAAACTTGGAGAAAAACCCGTTTTACTCAGCGATTTAAATTTGCCGCAGATTAATGATGCCATGGAAAACAGGCTTGAGAATAGGGGGCATTTTTATGCGAAATCAGATTTTGAAATGATTAAAAAGAAAAAAACGGCCTCCGTTAATTTTTCGATAGATGCCGGCAACTACTACACCATAAAATCCATGAAATACCCGGCAGGTAACACATACCTGAAAGAAAAAATCAAGCAATCAGGATTTCAAAGTCTAATTACCCCCGGTTTATACTATAACCTGAGTTTGATAAAACAGGAGCGCGCAAGAATTGACAGGTATTTGAAAAATCATGGTTTTTTTTATTTCAGTCCGGACTACCTGCTCTATGATGCCGACAGTACTCTGGGCAACCGCCAGATAGAGCTCAGCCTGAACCTAAAACCTGATATGCCCGAAATATCAAGGAAAGCCTACTTGCTGGATAAAATCTATTTGTATGATGATTTTTCGCTCAGGAAATACAATCCCGATACCACCATCATCGACAATATTTATTATATCTCGGCAAAACATCAATTCAAGAAAAATACAATTCTCGAGGCTGTTTTCCTCCGACCCGACAGTCTATATTCCCGTCAGGATCATTACAACACCCTCAGCCAGATGATGGGACTTGGAATTTATAAATTTGCCAATGCCCGGTTTACAATCAGCGATACCCTGAACAGGAAAATGAATGTGGGGATTTATCTGACGCCGCAAAAAAAAATGTCGATGGGGGCAGAGATAAGTGGAGCCGTTAAAACCAATAATTATATTGGCCCCGGCCTCAACCTCAGTTTCAGAAACAGGAACACTTTTCGCGGTGCCGAGCTGTTGACCGTTACACTTGGGGGCAGGTTCGAAACACAATTCAGCGGCGAATACGAAGGCGAAACATCCTACGAAATTACCCTCGATGGAACGCTCTCTTTTCCGCGATTTGTTCCTTTCCGCATTTTCCGGAAACTTTCCAGGCAATATGTACCCAAAACCATTATAAATGCCGGCGGGGGTTTGTATTCCAGGGTAAGGTATTACGAATTGCATTCCTTTAATTTGCGGTTTGGGTATCAATGGCAGGCTTCCGAAAGAATTTCACATACTTTGTACCCTGCCGACATGAGTTTTACAAATCTGGCCAATAGTTCACCTGAATTTGAGGAATACCTCGACCAAAACCCGACTATCAGGCGCAGCTTCGAGGAACAGTTTATACTGGGTTTAAGCTATGTGTTCACTTATAGCAACATGCACCAAACCAACCGGAAAACAAATTTTTTTATTAGTGAAGCGGTGGATGTTTCAGGAAATATGGCAAGCCTGCTCATGACAGGAATTAATGGAAAATCTCCGGGGCCGGATAATCAGTATAAAATTCTTGATGTGCCCTATTCCCAATTCTTCCGGCTCAGAAATGAGATCAGGTATTTTATCAACGTGGGTAAAAAAGACAAACTGGCCTGGCGGGTTATTGTTGCCGGTGGAATCCCTTACGGAAACTCAACCACCATGCCTTATGTAAAACAGTTTTTTGTTGGCGGTACTAATAGTGTAAGAGCCTTCAGGGCCAGAACTGTTGGGCCGGGAACCTACACGCGTTCTGATACCCTTTCGAAAGCTTATGTTGACCAGGCTGGAGACATCAAAGTTGAATCATCCCTGGAGTACCGGTTTCCCATTTATGGATATTTTAAAGGTGCGTTTTTTGTGGATGCCGGAAATATCTGGTTGGTAAATGAAGACGAACAAAGGCCGGGCGGTAAATTTAGTACAACTGACTTTTACAAGGAACTGGCTGTGGGAACGGGCTTTGGGGCAAGGGTTGACTTTTCGTTTGTCGTGATTCGTTTCGATGTGGCTTTCCCGCTAAGGAAACCATATTTTCCTGAGGGTGAACGATGGGTATTTGATAGAATAGCCTTGGGAAGTTCTTCGTGGAGGAAGCAAAATCTAATCCTCAACTTCGCCATCGGCTACCCGTTTTAGTATCTCCTCTAATCCGCAATCGTATTCTTTATCATCATCGAATT
>CAYNDN010000028.1:7882-18762 GCA_964395075.1 uncultured Lentimicrobiaceae bacterium
ATCATTCCAATGAGTGCTGCTTTGAGTTTCGGATCATGCCATAATATTGATCTAATAAAAATCCTTGCGGATTTTTGGTATCTGGCTACTCAAGGTTTGTCATTTTTTGGCAAACCTTGATTGGTAAATATTACAACTTGGTCAAGCCAAAGCTGGTTACCCGTTATTTTAAACAGAACCCCTTTTTGGTTTTGGCTTGTCCAAGCTGTGCTATACTTTCTTCAGGGTAAATCCAAAAGTTGTTCCTACATCAACACGGCTTCTAACGTTTACGGTCTGTTCGTGGGCATCAATGATATGTTTTACGATGGCCAGTCCCAAACCGGTTCCTGATTTTTCTTTATTCCTTGCACTTTCGGTGCGGTAAAAGCGTTCGAAAACCCTGGGGATTTCTTCAGGGGAAATACCTGCACCATTATCGGTAACTTCGATAAGGTAATTCTCATCCATGTCAAAAAAGCTGACTTTGGTTTTACCATCCTTTCGTGATCCATATTTTATTGAGTTGTCAAGCAAATTAACAAGCACCTGCCTGATCCATTTTTTATCGGCTTCAACCATGATGGGTTTTTCATATTTTTCGGCAAAAAAGAATTCATTTTTCTTTTTACGTGCTTTTATTTCAAGGAATTCAAAAACCTCCTTCACAAGATCTACAATATCGAATTTGGTCATCCGCATGCTGATTTGGGAGGTTTCGAGATTGGAAATGGTTTCCAGGTCTTCTACGATGGCAATCATCCTGTTGATGCTTTTTTCGGTGCGCAAAAGGTATTCCCGGTTAATGGACGGATCTTCAAGGCCGCCATCCAGCAATGTAAGCACATAACCCTGTATGTTGAAAATCGGAGTTTTTAGTTCATGGTAAATATTCCCGAGAAAATCACGCCGGTAACTTTCATTCTTTTTTAACTCCTCAATTTCCAGTTTTTTCTTTTGTCCCCATTCCAGCACTTCCTGGTTCACAGTTTCGATGGTGTTGTCCTTGTAATCAGGTTTTTCAATCTTTTCGCCTTTTTGGCGCTTCAGATTATAAATGGTCTTGTAGATCAGCCTGATTTTTTGATAAATGTATTTTTCGAGGGTGTATTTAAATGAAATGAAAGTGAAAGTAAACAGTAACACATCTATGATTAATAGGGGGATAAGCTGGAAATGGAAAAACAGATTGGAGACAATAACGTAAACAATGGAGAAAAAAAGTACGATCAACATGGCATTGTTAAACGAAAGCCGTGTTGGATTGGCAGTTTTCATAAATTATAATTCTATTTTATAGCCAACTCCTTTAATCGTTTTTATACTATCAAGCCCAACTTTTTCGCGGATTTTCCTTACATGCACATCAATGGTTCGATCACCAACAATTACATCGTTTCCCCACACTTTCGTAAAAATTTCCTCACGGGTAAATACCTTTGTAGGTTTTGAAGCCAGCAAAGTCAATAATTCAAATTCCTTTTTGGGCAGGGTAATTTCCTGGTCTCCCTTAATGATGAGATACCTTTCCTTGTCGATGGTGATGTTTTTGAGTTTGATCTCTTCGATCTGAATCTCTGGTTCTTTATACCTGCGCAGCAAGGCTTTAATGCGGCTGATCAAAACTTTTGGTTTCACCGGCTTGGTGATGTAATCGTCTGCGCCGGCATCAAATCCTGCAATCTGGCTGTAATCTTCACCTCTGGCAGTGAGGAAAATCACGATGGTGTTGTGCAGTTCGGGAATTGCTTTAATTTCGGTACATGTTTCAATACCATCCATTTTAGGCATCATCACATCAAGGATGATCAGGTGAGGTTTTTCGGTTTTTGCGATCTTAATGGCATCATTCCCGTTTCGGGCCGTGATCACTTCATAGCCTTCCTTCTTAAGATTGTATCCGAGAAATTCAAGTATGTCTTTTTCGTCATCAACCAGAAGGATTTTGTATTTTTCCGTTTCCATAATGTTTTAAAGTGATTCAGTTATAAAAGATTTGTGTTTTGTAAGTATCTGCTCCGGCTCAAGTTATTATCATTCATTTTTAGGCGTTAAAAATAATACTATTTTTACTTCGTCAAAAAATCATAACCGAAACTCGTACAAACACATGCTTAAAAACACATTACTTTCACTAACATTTTTTTTAACAACAGTTGTTGCTGTTAATGCTCAGGAATTTAATGGCGGCTTTTTGGCCGGAGTAGCTGCTGCTGAAATTTCGGGAGATCGACTTGAAGGGCCGAACAAACCCGGAGTCTATGCCGGTGTTTTCGTGAACCGGTATTTTACTGAAAAATCTTCTTTGCAGCTGGAGATGAATTTTGTGCAAAAAGGCAGTAAAAATTATGATTCGGCGGCAGTTTATCAAAATCAGGATTACCTGCTTCGCTTAAATTATGTTGAATTATTCCTACATTACAAATGGGATTTTGGAAGCCGGTTTACCCTGGAAGCCGGCCCGTCAATTGGTTTTCTTGTAAAAAAGCCACCTTACGAAGTTGCTGGTGGGGATATAAGAACTGAACCACCATTTAAAACCCGGGACCTTAGTTTGAATATCGGGATGTTTTTTGCACTCACCGAAAGATGGGATTTCAACCTGCGGTATTCCAACTCAATCCTCGCTGTGAGGCCCCATTCGAAAGGCCAAACCTACAAATGGAACAAAGGGCAGTATAACGAGGTTCTGAGTTTTACCTTCCACTATACATTCCGATGATTGCACCTGCTGTATCTTTTGCCAGGATATTTTTCGGATTGCAAACTAATAATGCAGGATTTGCAGTTTTTTTACATAACCTGAGTTGTTGGCTAAATACTAAAGTTTTGGATTGATGTTTATTTTCTTATGAAACAAATTTTACATTAAATTATATGCATATACACATTACAGGAATGCGTGTTAGCACTGATGCGCAGGAACTAACAAACTGTATATATCTTAATTCTGCTTTTGATTTTGTTCCTGACATTTAAACTTTAATCAGTAAAAATGCACTATTAATTAAATTAAAGTTAACTAAACATTAAGCCAAGGTTAATTTAATTTGGCACTTAAACAGTTATTCTTTTATTTTGCCAACTAATAAAGAAAGAAGGGGGTATAAATTTAGGTAAGACACAATACAAATTGCATGACTAAATTTTGAGTAAAGCCCTCTATATTAGTTGATTAATGCTGGGGCCGGGTTGGTTCTTTCAAATTCTTTCGTGAAAATTTGTTAAATCAACATTAATTTTTAGTTATTTTGCCTTGAAATCAAAATTGAAAATAACTTAAGGCTCCTTAACAGGAGCAAGAAATTATGAATTAAAAATAACTAACATGTTTAATTTTATTTATTAACCAAAACTTCAATTATGAGAAAATTTACACTTTTCCTTGCATTGATGTTTTTCATCGGAATGCAAGTTGTACATGCGCAAACCAGTACTATTACCGGTACTGTTACTAACGCAGAAGACGGAAGTACAATTCCGGGAGTTTCGGTTGTAGTTAAAGGAACAACCTTTGGTACAACTACTGATTTACAGGGTAAATACTCCTTAAATGTACCTCCAGATGCCCAAAGCCTCATTTTTTCTTTTGTAGGAATGAAAACTACCGAGAAAGAAATTGCAGGCCAATCTGTAATTAATGTGGCCATGGAGCCCGAAATCACTGCCATTGAAGGGGTAGTTGTTACGGCACTCGGTATTTCAAGAGAAAAGAAATCGCTGGGATACTCATCCCAGGGCGTTTCTTCGGATGAAATCATGTCTGCAAATAACCCGAACCCGATTTCTTCATTGTCCGGTAAGGTAGCTGGTCTTTCCATTGCGGGTTCAAACTTCTCCGGATCGCAAAACATCCTGATCAGGGGAGCGAGTTCATTTTCACAAAACAACCAGCCGCTTTTTGTTGTGGATGGTGTTCCCGTAAGTAATGAGAACTTTAACGACTACAACACCCAAATTGGTGGTGGTGGCTATGACTACGGTTCAATGATCAATGACCTGAACTCTTACGACATCAAGAGTATTGACGTACTGAAAGGTTCAGCTGCTTCAGCACTTTACGGTAGCCGTGGTCAGAATGGTGTGATCATGATTTCGACCAAAACAGGCCAGGCAGGCAAAAGAACCTTCAGTGTTGAACTGAACTCGGGTGTAACATTCGAACAGGTTTCAATCCTTCCTGAGCTTCAAGATGAATATGGTGGAGGTTTAGGAGACTTTGAGAAAGTGAATATCAATGGAACAGAGTATAATGTTGTTGGCTATGCAGTTGATGAAAGCTGGGGGCCAAGGTATGAAGGCCAGGATGTGCTCCATTGGTGGGGAGCTGCTGACTACGAGCAGGGCATAACTGATGTTCCTGTAACCGGAAAATGGGAGGCTTCACCTAATGATGTTGACGCTTTTTACAGAACAGGTATTGCCTTCCAAAACTCTTTCAACATTACATCATCAACAAAACACACTGCCTTAAGAACAGGATATACAAACGTTAACCTTACTGGTATTGTTCCCAATTCATCACAGAATAAGCATAATGTAACCCTGAATGGAACAGCCTTACTTTTTGATGATATCATTGAAGTTAACACAAGTTTAAATTTCGTTCAGACCTACACCAAAGGACGTCCGCAGTTTGGGTATGGTGATAATTCACAATCGCAAAAATTCTTCCAGTGGGGACAAAGGCAATTAGATATGGAAAAACTGGAAAATTACACAAATCCTGATGGTACACAAAGAGTATGGAACAGGGTATCGTGGGATAACGGAAACCCGGTTTATTCAGACAACCCGTATTGGACAGCTTATGAAAACTACCAGGATGATGACCGTACAAGGGTATTCGGAAAGATGGGATTGAAAGCGAATATCACAGATTATTTAGATGCTACCGGAACAGTTTACTTCGACACCTATTCTTTTGAACAAAGAGAAAGGGTTGCCGTTGGTTCTCAGGCCTCATCATATTTTGGGAAGTGGAAAAGGCAATTTATGGAGACCAATTATGAAGGAAAACTGAATTTCAAAAAAGATGTAAGCGACTTTAGTATTCGTGCAATGCTTGGTGGTAACATCCGCACAAACGATTTTTCAAGACTTGAAGGGGAAACTGATGGCGGGCTTGTTATTCCGAAATTATACAACCTGAATAACTCCAAAGATAAACCCAATCTGGATGACTTCTCAAGATTCAAGCAGGTAAACAGCTTTTTTGGTTATGCAAGCATTGGATACCAGGGCATTGTTTATGTTGACATGACCTACCGTAAAGATTGGGACTCATCACTTCCTGAAGACGCCAACTCTTATGATTACATTTCAACCTCCGCCAGTTTCATCATTTCCGAGCTACTCGAAATTGGCGACATTGATAACCTGAAAGTTCGCGCAAACTATGGTGAAACCGGTAACGGTACCGATCCTTACCAGGTATATAACACCTATATTGTGGGTAATGCATTTAATGGGGCCCCGCAATACACAAACTCAACCAGACTAAACAACAGTGAACTCAAGCCTGAGATCACCAAAGAAATTGAATTTGGTTTAGAAGGTGCATTCCTCCAAAATCGTGTTGGACTTGATTTTAGCTGGTACGATAGAAAGACTGAAAACCAGATTGTTCCCGTTGAGGTTAGTGGAGCTAATGGTTATTTAACCCGAGTAATTAATGCAGGGAAAATCCAAAATACAGGTATTGAATTGTATGTTTACGGCACACCGGTTAGAACCGCAGACTTTTCATGGGAAATAGGCGTGAATTATGCCAAAAACAAAAATGAGGTACTTGATCTGCCTGATGGCCTTGAGAAGATTCAGCTCGCAAGGGCACCTTTTGGCGGAGCGTTTGTAAATGCTACCGAAGGAGCTACTTTCCAGGAAATTTATGCCTATGATTATGTGTATGATGATGCAGGCAACAAAGTAATCAACGAAGCAACCGGATTTTACGAAAGAACTGATGATCTGGTTTCCGTAGGTTCAGCATTGCCTGATTACACAGCAGGGATTTCAAATACACTCAGGTACAAAAAATTTGATTTGGGTGGTATCGTCAACATTTCAAAAGGTGGTGTTTATTACTCACTCACCAACATGTGGAGTATTTACTCTGGTATGGCTGAGGCAACCGTAGGAACCAACCCACAAGGTAACCCAATCCGTGATGCTGTTGATCAGGGCGGTGGTGTTCTCTTAGAAGGTGTAAACGGTACAATTACTTACAACGATGATGGTAGTTACACAGTTACAGATACTAAGCAAAACGAGACCTACCTTGAAGCCGTTGACTATGGTGCCTATCACTACCACGGCTATGGTACACCAAGTGCTACAAGTATTTTCGATGCAACTTATATCAAGCTTGGTGAAATAACGCTTGGATACACACTCCCCAAGTTTTCAGAGTTTATTCAATCCACAAGAATATCCCTCTACGGAAGAAACCTCTTTGTATGGGGTCTTGACAATAAAGGTATTCACCCCGAAACTACTGTCGGAGGTTCAGGAAATATTCAAGGTTTGGAAGGTGGTATCGTTCCTGCTACCCGTTCATTTGGTTTTAACTTAAATATTAACTTCTAAAACAAGCACAATGAATACAATAAGACATACAAGATTTTTAATTTTTGGCTTAGCTCTAATCGGCATGATGCTCTACTCTTCATGTGAAGTGGATTACGAAAGCGATCCGAACCGGCCTGAAGTAGTGCCTACTTATGGTTTGATGAACAATGTCCAAAAGAGGGTCATGGACGATACACGAGACGAGTGGTTCTCCGGTCGCCAGGCCTTATTATGGGTTCAGTACTGGAACCAGGTAAACTATACTGAAGAAGACAGATACCAATATCGTGAAACAACCAACCAGGGTGGATGGGATGACCTTTACCACAGTGCTCAGGATTTAAAGGATATCATCACCATTAATGAGGAATCAGCAGTACCGGATAACAACGAGATTGCTGCCGCACGCATAATGCTCGTATATATTTATCAGCTTGCCGCCGATGTTTGGGGTGATGTGCCCTATTATTCTTATGGTAACCCTGATGAATCATTTCAGGCTAACAGTTTGAAAGATAAGGGGATTTTCGCTCCGGCCTATGCAACTCAGCAGAAAATCTATGAAGACTGCCTCAATGAGCTCAAAGAAGCAGCAGCACAGATCGATGGCCCTGTTTTCCCTCAAGGAGACAACTTCTATGGTGGCGATGCTGGCAAGTGGGTTAAATTTGCCAACTCACTAAGATTGCGTATTGCCAACCGTATTAAGGACGTTTATCCCGGTGCACAAGCACACATCGACGAAGCTTCAGCAAACGTTTTTGAATCAAACGACGACAACGCCGGTGTTACTTATGAACCCAACGCCTTGAATGGTGCACCAATGTTCCGTGCATTTTATGTTAATAACCGGACAGACTTTGCACCTTCGTACTCGTTTGTTGACTTACTAAAAGGTAACCGTGGCCCGTTTGGTGCCGACCCACGCCTGGATATTTATGCAGATAAAAACAAAGACGGTTTTATTGTTGGTATTCCTCTTACAAATAGTAATGATGTTGTTACCAAATTTAACTACGAATCATTACCAGGTGCTTATGTACTGATGAGCGACTATACCGAAATTTACATGGAATATGCTGAAGTATGTTTCCTGATGGCTGAAAATAATGGCTGGAGCCAGGAATGGTATGAAAAAGGAGTAATGGCCTCAATGGAAAGGTGGGGCGTTGAAGAGGCAGACATCCAGGCATACATCGACGTACTCCCTCCGGCTTCAGAAGAAACAGTGATGATGCAGAAGTATATTGCATTATACATGCAGCCTTACGAAGCATGGTCTGAATACAGAAGAACAGGATATCCCAATACCTTAATCATGCCTAATGAAACCTACGACTATACATGGCAGATTCTGGATGGTGCAGGTAATACCGTTGATACAACAGCAACATTTACATTTACACCCATCGGAAGTTTCACAGATATTCCGACCAGAAATAAATATCTGATCAACGAATCATCTGTAAATGGTGAAAATTTGAGCAATGCTATTGGTTCAATGGGTGGCGACGAACAAACTACTAAACTATGGTGGGCTAAATAATCAGGTGATTATTGCTTAAAAACAAAGCTTAACTATAAAAAAGGCTGTCAGAATTATTCTGGCAGCCTTTTTCTTTTTTTAAGTACCGCGTACTTTAGGTCGTGGTAGCGGATATTTATCAGTTACCAACAAGCCGAAAAAAGAACATTGATTGAAAAATGATATATTTATCTAAATTTGACGTACCAATACAGACAAGAATATGAACTGGATAAAAGAAGAACAATACAAGGAACACGCGAAGTTTAAACCCAAAGAACTATGTAAGATCAGTTTTCAAATAACAGATTTAACAGAGCGTGAGTTTGCTGTTTTACACCCAAATCAATACCATGATATTTTATCTCTCCTTTTTAACACTGAGAATAAAAATTATAATTATTCTTTTCCCATATCACCAAAAAATGATGATGGAGTGCATAAACCGCTTTGTTCAGGCAGAATGATTTATGAATTTCTTGAACTAATAGAAAAAGACTTGGTTGCAGAAGCACATCTTTTTGCTTACATATTAAAACTGGATATTACATTATTTGCACCTCCATCTGATTTAGGTGAAACACTTCTAATTGAATACAGATAGATCAATTGATAAACCGTCTGGAGAAACCAGACAAAATAATAGTGATATTAGAGATAATGATGTAAATGGAGGAGCAATTGAAGGAATTTGTAGTGAATTATCTGGTGAAGCCAGACAAGGTAAAGATGATGAAGCGGTAAATAAACTATCTGGTGAAACCAGATGAACAAAGGATAATTTATTGAGTATTGATAATAATGTTACAAATAATAAACATAAATGTGCTAATCGTCTGGTGAAACCAGATAAGGTTAGTTTAAATGGTAGAAATATGAAAGAAATAATAAGAGAGTTTGTAACAGGCTATAAGGGTTTAACAAAAGACTCAAATATTGAACTATCTGATAAATCAGAGGGTAATTATTCTTCAAATAAGATGAGGTTGATTATTGGAGAGTATATTACAAAGTTTGTTATTGATAAAATAAAGTTAGGGAACATAGATAGTTTTTTAAAAGATGCTTCAAGTGAATTAACAAAAACATCTAAAGATAGTGGCTTAAGCCATACTAATTTGAACTACATCAGAAAGTTTTATAAGAAATACAGAAATCAACCTGACCTTGCTGAAAAGGCATTTGAGTTATCGTGGAGCCAAAACATTGCTTTACTCAAAGACACACTAAACGATGACGAAAGAAATTATTATTTAAACAGGGCTATTTCTGAACAATGGTCTGTAAAAGAAATAGAGCGTCAAATAAAGGATGATAGTTTCGATAATTTTTTGAACGAAATAGAGGAAAACAACCATCAATTTAACATTAAAGACGTAAAGATAAAGAACTATAAATCACTTGTAAATATTGAAATTACAGAACCTTCGAAACTGCTTGTTTTTGCTGGTGCAAATGCAAGCGGTAAATCAAACATATTTGAAGCAGTTGAGTTTTTAATGCATACTGCCATGACCACAGGAACAATTGTGTTTGATATTTTCGGAGGTAAAGCAAATGTTGTAAATTACAAAGCCTCAAAGCACAATGGTCAGTTTCTTGAAGTTGTTTTGGATTTATCCTTCGGAAGTAATAATCACAATATTAGTTTTGGGTTGAAATACGATATCCAAACAAAACAATTAACAAGGGAGTTTACAGGCATTAAGAAATTAGATGAAAGAATAGTAAATTCCTTTTCCAGAATTTTTATTGATAATTACAAAAGGGCAGAAAATAAACTAAAAACTTATAATAAACTCTGGATTGATGCTGCTAATTTGAGTAGTATTTTAAAAGTAATCCTTGATAACGAAAAAAAGAAAGCAGAGATTATTGAATGGGTTCAGATACTAATTCCTGAAATCGAAAAGGTCTCAGTAGAAAAGGATTTTAGTGGAAAAGAAAAATTAATAGTTATTGAAAAATCTTATCCTGACAAGCCATTTGCCGGAAATTTAATATCAGAAGGAACGCATAATATAATAGCATTACTTGCATTATTTTATCAAACAGATCAACCCCAGTTTGTTTGCATAGAAGAACCGGAATCTGGGTTAAACCCTGCTGTTTTAAGTGAACTTATCCCGTTTTTTCGCGAAATGACAGAAAAATATAATCATCATATTTGGATTACAACACACTCGGCCTCTTTGGTGTCAGAACTTACTGAGGAAGAATTAATGATTGTAAACAAAAAGGAAGGGGCGACAAAAACCAACCAATGTAAAGAAGGAGATTTCGAAAAAATGCGGCCAGACGAAGCGTGGATGAGCAATATGCTTAAAGGAGGGGGATTGCCATGGTAAAAGTCGGTTTCATTGTTGAAGGCACTTCGGACTTCATAATTTTGAAATCTGACAGGTTTCAGAATTTGCTTAAATATGAGCTTAAAATTGAGACCGATGAGTCATTGATAAATATTGCACGCAGTCGTTCAAGGTTAAAAAAGAATTTTGCCTCGCTTGTTAGAAATCTGCAAAAACAAAAGGTCGATTATATTTTTTCACTTGTAGATCAAGATGATAAAGAAGAACAAAAGAAAAATAGAGGTTATACTCCTCCCGATTGTCCGATAGTTGTAGTAAATGAAATACAAAATTTTCGTGATAACAGGAATTATGTTTTTGAAGAAAATACTTTTGTAATAATGACTAGAGAAATGGAAGCATGGTTTTTGGCTGATGCTAATCTGAATTTAGATTATGATGATAATCCCGAAGAGATTCTAAATCCATCGGATATTGTTGGCGAACAGTTAAGGACT
>CAYNDN010000029.1:0-15056 GCA_964395075.1 uncultured Lentimicrobiaceae bacterium
CATGGAAAGTGGCATCTTTTCGGCACATATCAAAGCCGGGCCAAGTTTTTCATTCCTGATGAATCGCCTGGAACCCACCCCTGAGTATCAGTCGGGTGCCGGCACACGAATAACCAGCGTGGATAATTTCACAGCGTCAAGGATGAGCGCAAATGTGCAGGTAATGGTTTCGGTTGCCCTTAGGCTTCACATCAGCGAGCGAATGGGAATTCTTGTTGAGCCAACTTATCGCTACTATTTGAATTCGGTTTACGATGTGGATGATCAAACTTTGAAGAACCCTTATGGTATTGGTGTTAGGGGAGGAATATTTTTTAATTTTAAGTAGAAAATGAAAGTTGATAACAGGATATTGAAATATTTATTCTTTGTGCTTTTTTTGGCAACAGGCCTGGCAAATGGCACGGTTAAGGCTGAGATAGTTCAATCCGGCATTACCGGCAATGACCATACAGAAACAATCGAAAGCGACTGTGAAGCCGGCTTTAATTACATTCCTGCTGTTAACGCGCTCAATACATTCCAGTTTTTCCATAAGTCCCCCGGTGACATACAAAGCTGGTTTTGGAACTTCGGGGATGGAAATCAAAGTTTGGAACCCAATCCGCTTCATACCTTTGATGTCCCTGGCATTTACGAGGTTTTTCTAAAGGGGTTTGATGTTTCCGGGGCATGCGTTTCTGTTTTTTGTGATACGATACTTGCGAATGGCTCTGGTTACGGGTGTGCAGCAGATTTTTCTTTTGTTCAGGACAGTCTCAATTACCAAACAGTTCAGTTATTGGATGAATCTACTGGAGATATTGACGAGTGGAATTGGGATTTTGGTGATGGAAACACATCATCAGAACAAAACCCGGTTCATGTTTTTGCCGATACCGGAAATTATACAGTTAGCCTGACAATTTACAATGCTGACTCGCTTAACTTTTGCTACGACAGTGTTGCTCAGCAGGTGCAGGTTTATGTTGCCATGCCCGAATGTGCGGCAAATTTTATCATGCATCCTGATTCGGGAGTGAACAAGCCCCTACTCTACCATTTTCATGATTTGTCCGAAAATCAGCCTGATTCATGGCTTTGGGATTTTGGTGACGGAAATACCTCCACAGCTCAAAATCCTGTGCATCAGTATGAGAATCCCGGCGATTATGAAGTTTCCCTGACTGTAACAAAAATAAACCCCTGGGGTGGCGATTGCGTGGATACCAAATCCGAAATCATGGAAACGCCCAACTATTTTCACATAGGTGGATTTGTGTATGCCGGAAATTTCCCGATCAACAATCCGGAGCATACCGGCGATACCGCGATGGTTTATTTGTACCGGTACCACGACAATAACAACGTGGTAAATATTGATACATCGGTTGTTATTGAATACGGATATTTTCATACCCTGTTTTTACTTGAGGATCACTACATGATTAAGTTCAGGCTCACGGATGGCTCAACCAATGCACCATATTATTTCCCCACTTATTTTGGCGATAAAAAACGCTGGCAACATTCGACAACGCTGTTTTTAGCCGACTCAAGCCATTATAATGTGAATGTTAACCTTGCTGAAATTCCAGATATTGAAGGCGGGGTCGGGGCTATCAATGGTGCGGTTGTTCATCACAGCAATGCTGATGCCCAGGTGCCGGCACATGATTCGGAGATACTGATTTTCAACAGCAATAGCCAGGCAGTGGCCTATAAATATTCCAACGATAATGGTGAGTTTACCTTTGATGATCTCGCTTTTGATACTTACACCCTGTATGCTGAATCAACAGGATTGTTTACCGAACCTTTAACGGTTACCATCAGCGAAACATTCCCGACTGCTTATGATGTCCAGCTTGAATTGTTTGAAACAGATGTAACATCCGTGCATGATTTTGCCGGACCGGATACACTAAAGCTTGAAATATTCCCCAACCCGGTTAGCGACAGAATTTTTGTAAAAACTGATTTATCCGGTGACTTGCGGATTACAGTGAAGGATTTGGCTGGAAGTGAAATTATTGCTTTTAACCAACTACAGGCCAATGGTATAACCACCTTTGATGTTTCTGCACTTAAAAGAGGCATTTATTTTCTGCAAGTATTCTCAACAGAAACAGGCGTTAGCGAGGCAGTCAAGTTTGTGAAAGTTTCGGATTAGATCATTTATGAAATTTGACCTGCGGGCTGTTTTCGTTAAGTACCTCTCATAATCCTACCATCCCAACTTGGACAAGCCAAAACATGATTCATACCTTTAATTATAACTCCTTTTTGGTTTTGGCTTGTCCAAGTTGTCAGGCAAAATTTCTAAATTCTTTATCAAATTCATTGAAACTTTTAATAGAGCCGGTCAATTTGGGTATCTCAATCTTGCATTTTTATGATGTTCAAAATCAATAGATCATATATTTCAAACCGGTTTCTTGCTGAAAGGAACCGGTTTCTTTTTTTATTGAGAAAAAAGTTACAGACGGGGCAACCAATTAAAAAGCGGGTGTCTTTTAATAAAGGTTTTGGGTGGATGTTGCCACTTCTTTTTATCCTCGTTCTTTTGTTGATGCTTTTTCAAACTGCTACATTTTTTTCATATAACTGCTTGTGTTAAGTGGTTGGAAGAAATTTTAAGGTTAATACCCGGTGAAGCGGTTGGTTGGTTTTTCTTAATAAACTGCCTCTTAACTCCAATATCACTAAATATGCTCAAGCTGATGCATAAACTATAAAGACCAATTAACTGCTGATTTCCACTGGTAAACTTATTTAGCCGGATCAAATGATTCTGTAAAACATCAATAGCACCCAATCCTTCTGTCATTAGGTTTTTATCGGGAGCAACACTTTGCTAAGTGTTGCTCCCGGTTTTTATTAAAAGGGCAATAAAAAAGCCCGACCTGGTGGCCGGGCAAAAATCTTCATTTCAATTACTTATCAAAAATTTATTTCTGCTGTTTTGCAAAATAAACCGCCCTGGCAAAAAATATAGCGTATGTAAGCAGTATCAGGGTGACAGTGATCTTTGATATCATACAATATTTTGTACAGTAAAAATCGTCTCCCACATCAAAAAAACATGAAATACATCCAAATACTGACAGGCCTGTCCAGATCAGGAAAAGTATCAGAGGCAGCAAAAGAGAGTATTTTATAATTGTTGCTTTCATAACTTTCTGGTTTTAATTTTTTAGCAGCCGCCAACTTCACCTTCTGTTTCATGGCCACCCATTTTTTCCAGGGCTTTGTCGTATTCAAGCGGGTAGGTAAGTTCCCATTTTTTCCATCCACCATCAAGGAAAGAAACATTTTGAAATCCTAACTTCCTTAGCTGATCAGCGGCCATCACCGAACGTTTACCTTTTTTACTATAAACAATTATTTCGCTCTCTTTGGTGGGGGGATCATAAAAGTCATTTTCAATCCAAAAATCGTTTTCGGCCATTTTAAATATCAAAAGGCCGCCCGGTACATTTGTTGCTCCAGGAATAAATCCCGGATAATGCTCCATGGGTTCACGAACATCCAAAAGAATAATTGGATTTTCCCAATCTTCCAACTTTAGTTTGAGTTGTTCAGCTGTTACCGATTTTAGTGTGCTTTGAACTTCGGCAACCCATTCGTCGGCTGAGTTATAGATTTTTTCTTTGGTGCATGACGGAAGTGTAATTACCACGGCCATCATAGCGAATAAAAATAAACTTCCAATTTTTTTCATCTTGATTTTATTTTCTGGTTTATGCTTTTGATTTTCAATTATTTTACTTCAACGGGTTCTGGCATGTTTGCCTTTTTCTTCTTTTTTTCCTTTGCAGGCTTTATTACAGTGCGTGAACCAGCAAGGATTTCTTCTTCGATATGACGGGATTCCTCTTCATCAACTTCCTCCCAGCCTGTAACCATAGCTTTTAGGTTTGAAGTAGGTGTGCGGCCTGTGGTTATCAGATAGAGGTGAACAATGGTGAAAGCCACCACAGCAAATGCACCCAGGGTATGAAGTATCGCAATGGTTTCGAGGCTGGAAAGTTCGATACTCTGCAGCGGAAAGTGGAAGTAATAGTAAAGGAAACCTGTAATAAACATCACCGGGAATACCATAATTTTTAGCCCGCCATACACGATACGCTGAAGTGGGTTGAGCTTACTCAATATACTTTTTCCTGCGGGGTGTGGTGCATTTTTAAAAATCCCTGACAGATAAAACTGGATTTGTGCTTTCAGATTTTTACTCGTTGGCAGGTATTGCTTCCATTCGCCGGTTGTGAAATCCCAAAATATGGTAAACACTGTTAATACCAAAAACGACCAGGCTGCTATGTTATGGATTTGAACAGACGATTCAAATCCAAAAAGTGTATAAGAGCTGTGAATTTCAAATCCGGTAAGGATAAGTGTGAATACCAGGACGGCCTGCGCCCAGTGCCAGAAGCGTTCGTATCCTTTATATAAATATACTTTTTTCATGGTTACTAGTTTTTTAAGTGTTGATTGAATTTACATTTTCTGCCATTAATAATCCTGCATGATGCATGAATAATTACACCAAGAATTGATGAAATTATAAGAATGATTCCAAATATTTCAACACCGGCATTGTAGTCGCGGCCCGGGAGATAAAAATCTCCAAGTGATGCAATGCTGCTGTTTTCCCGGCTGTGGCAATCGATACAGGTAAGTGATTGGTCGGCTGGAGCAACCTGGTGGTTGAGTGGCCAGTACATTTCTGTTTCCACAAAATCGTAAGCACCACTAAAAGGAAGTCCCACATAGTCCATACCTTTTTTGGATGCCACACCCCAGTCGAAATCTTTCCAGTATGCGCCTTGTCCTGCTTCATTGGCATACAGTTTAGGCTGGATGAGGGTTTTGTTAATGGTGTCGTAAATTTGACTGCCCCGGTGAACTTTTACCGGCCATATCTTTGACGGTTGTTTTGATTTCTGGCATAGGCCCTTATCCATATATTCACCATTAAGCGAGTTCATTTGAATGGGAACCGATTCAATTTTATCCTCGATAAGTTGGTGGTCAGCGATTCCGTTAAACCAGTAATATTCTGGAACAACGTGATCATCCCAGATAAATGTGCCCTTTATTGACAGGTATTTGTGGTTGCCGTCTGCATCGTTTTCGTGCATGGCATGTCCGTCATCATCAAGTTCGCCGGCTGTGGACCAGTCCCAAATCATTTTGGTTGAATTGGCTTTGGCATAATAGGGGATATGGCAGGTTTGGCACGCTACGCGGCAAAGGTGATCATCGATGATCGCATCATCGTGTGGTTTTGTGCCGTGGCACTGTTCGCAGGAAACACGATTTTTGTTTTCTGATGATAGCGCATAAAGTTTACCTGTGATGTTGTGATTTTCAGTTTTGTGGCATTCAATGCACGACATATCTTCTCCATCCTTAGTCATGTGTACGTCCACCTCGCGCGAACAATCAAGCATGGCCACATCAAGGTCGCCGTGTTTAACATTATTTCCACCACCGCCCCAGAAGTGGCAAACGCCACAGTTTTCTTTCCTGGGCGAACCAACATTCATGGCAACAAGGTTCAGGTCAACACTGGCTTTCGGGTAACCGGCAGCACCTTTATCTTTCTCGTAAGTATCGGTTTGATCGTGGCATACCAGGCAGTCGATGTTGGTGGGTTCATTAAAATCAAATGATTTATCAGCCCAACCATAACCAATGTGGCAACGTGTGCACGATGCCTCACTTCCGTTGATCCCGATACAGAAATTGTTCAGGATGTTCTTTTTTCCCAGTGAAACAACTCCCTTGCCTTCAATCACTTCATCACGTGACCAGTTCCAGTGCGGTGTTTCCATGATTTCCTTGTGGCGTTCGGTATGGCATCCCAGGCATGCCTCGGTTACCTTGTGCGCATCTTCAAAATCCACCTGAAGTTCCTCAAATTTGCTGTGATCAACAACTTTGCGTGGATGTCTTTTTTCTTTGTAAGTGTAGTTCTGTAGTTTTAGTTCGCCTTTTGGAGCATTGGTCACTGCCTGTTCCTCATCATCATATCCCAAAAGAGTGATGATGAAAATGGGCAGAAACAATGCTATGAACAGAATTCCAAACTTTTTCATAAATAGATTATTTATCGGTTTTTGTATTAGATTTCATTGTTACAAAATTAACAATGGTTCATTGATATAAATTACCTTTTTATTGACATTGGTTTTAGGTATTATTGATTTTCGTCAATGTATTACTTGATCGTTACTACAACCCTGACAAACCAAAACCGGTTTACTGCTATTTTAGCCTGACCTCATATTTGGACTTGGCTTATGAGGTCGGGTTGGAGAAATACTTATCTTTGTGTAGTTTAAATCGAAAGGCAAACATGAAAGATAATCTGATTAATAAAACCTGTACCATAGATAAAAAATCTCATTGTAAGTGTTTTGACGTTTTAACTGAAGAACAGCTTGCCCTGGTAGAAAAGAAACAGGTGGAAGTATTTTATAAAAAGGGAGAAGTGATTGCAAAGCATGGATCATTTGCTACACATCTTATCCAACTTTGTGAGGGACTTGTAAAAGTTTATCTCGAAGATAACGATGAAACGCTCATCCTAAAAATCATTGGCCCGGGTAGTTTAATTGGTCTTTCGGCTTTATCAGACGAAGGTGATACATTCAGGTTTACAGCATCAGCGTATCAGGATTCGTTAGCCAGGCTCATAGATATCAATACCATGAAATACCTGATACGCGAAAATGGTGTTTTCGCATCAAAAATTATCAATATCATGAGCGAAAATGCCAACCAGATCAATAACCGGTTTTTCTTTATGACCCATCGCCAGTCTTATGGCCGCCTCGCCGATCTGTTGCTCTGCCTCGCCGGAAATATTTTTAAATCCCCGAAATTTGATATGGGCCTTACCCGAAAAGAACTCGCCGAACTGGCTGGTATGTCAACCGAAAATGTTGTGCGGGTACTCAAAAGTTTTCAAAAGGATGAACTCATCGAAATTAAAGGCAAATCGTTTTTTATTGTTGATCCCGAAGGATTAAGAAGAATTTGTTCCCTGGGATAGGAAAGTCCGGGCTATTTTTTTTCAGTCTTGCGTAACTTTATGAACTATAATGTTTTAAATGCTCTGATTTGGGCTTACCGGTGTGTCTGCTCCACAAAGAGTCGGCCAAAATTGTTACCTTTGCCATCAATTTTATTATTAAACATCACTCTTGTAAATTCGTTATAGTTAGTGATGAACGATTACAGCGTATTTTAGAAATAACTAAAACCTGAAACATGTTAGAAATTAGTTTAATTAAAAATGACAATGATTTTAAACAAATTAACCGTGAAGAATTTGTCGATTTTCTTTTTACTCATTTAGATCATTTCGGCGATCCAAAAGAAGATATTAACCGGTGTTTGGATTATGCCTTTTCTGATGAAAAGTCGGCAGGAGGTTTTGCACTTGCTGCCCTATACGAGGATAAACTAGTGGGAGCCCTGATTATGAATAAAACCGGTATGAGTGGTTACATCCCTGAATACATTCTCGTTTATGTGGCTGTTGATGCCTCCTATCGTGGAAAAGGATTTGGCCGTCAGATTGTGGAAGAATCATTTAAGCATGCTGATGGTAATGTAAAGCTTCATGTTGAATACGAAAACCCTGCAAAACGACTTTACGAGCGGATTGGATTTACCTCCAAGTATGCTGAAATGCGATACGACAATATCTAATTAACAAAAATTTCAAATGCCGGGATATGCTGATTATCTCCAACCCATCCCGGTAATGCATGTATAAAACAGTACATAAGAGTTTAGGAAATTCTGAGCAATGGCATGGTTTTAAAAAGTCATTGCAAACTGGTTTATGGTGCTCACCTGTATTAAATCTGCTAAATCAAGTTAAAAATGGCTGAATTACACATTAATGTTTCGGAAATTCGTAATAATATCGCAAAGCTAAATAAGTTTCTTAAAGCGAATAATATTGAGTGGAGCCTTATCACCAAAGTGTTTTCGGGTGATAAGGAGTTTATGAAACAAATACTCACACCAGATATCATTGAAGGCATTCATTCGGTAGGTGATTCCCGGTTATCGAGCCTCAAAAACCTGCGTGAAGTTAACAGCGAACTTATCACTATATACATAAAACCGCCAGCCAAGGCTTATGTGGATGACGTAGTTAAATACGCCGACATCTCATTGAATTCATCTTTGGATACCATAAAAGCACTTAATATTGCAGCAAGAAAACAAAAGAAAATTCACAAGGTGATTATTATGATAGAAATGGGCGAATTGCGGGAGGGCGTAAACAGGCAAAGTCTGGCTGATTTCTATGAAAAAGTCTTTAAGCTTGATAATATTGAAGTGGTTGGAATCGGTAGTAATCTGGGTTGTATGTATGGTATTGAACCAACCTACGACAAATTGCTACAGCTAAATCTTTACAAGGAGTTGATCGAAATGAAGCATGGCACAAAACTCGATCTGCTTTCCGGTGGCAGTTCCATTACACTTCCATTGGTTGAGAATAAAACGATTCCACAAGGAATTAACCATTTCAGAATTGGCGAAGCTGCTTTCTTTGGAACCTGTCCGTTGGATAATAAACAGTTTCAGGATCTGAATACGGACACCTTTAATTTTTATACACAAATCATCGAACTGGAAGAAAAAGATATTGTTCCCGACGGTGTAATCTCAGAGGCCAGTGTCGGACATTCAGCCGAATTTGAAGATGCCGACCTGGGTAAAAAAACCTATAAGGCTATCCTTGATTTTGGATTGCTTGATGTGGATCAGGAGGGGCTGACCGCAGATGATCCTGACATTAAATTTGTGGGTATTACCTCCGATATGACAGTGATTGACCTTGGGAAAAACCGGGACAGCAATGGTAAGAAAAAATACAAAGTTGGTGATATGATTTGTTTGGATCCCAGCTACATTGCTGTGGCCCGATTGCTCCATTCAAAATTTATGGATAGAAAATTTGACACCTGAAGCATGTCCAGTCTCAGTAATATGCTTATCAAGCACTTGCGATATTTTGCACCGGTGGTGCCTTTCCGGCTTGATTCAGAAAATTCTTTTCAACTGGATTTGTCCATTTCAAATAGTGAGCTATATGATTTTGACATTCAAAGTACCGATGAACTGGACAATTATATCCAGGGAAAAATTCGAAAAAGTGGCAAGAATACAGCCAGAGGCGGTTACGGTGAGGATCGGTTGATTTACCGAAAAAGCCGGCATTTTGGGAGTGGTTCCCATGCACGAACAATCCATTTGGGTATTGATGTTTGGAGTGAGGCTTATACTTCAATTTCAGCACCGCTGGCCGGCCAGGTACACAGTTTCAGAATAAATGACAATTTTGGAGATTATGGCCCAACAATTATCCTGGAGCACCAGCTTGAAAACAGAACATTTTATACGCTTTACGGTCATTTATCACTTTCTTCATTAGATGGCCTTTCCGAAGGGTTAAAAATTCAACGAGGCGAAAAGTTTGCCGAAATCGGAGATTTGCACGAAAACGGTACCTGGCCGCCACATTTGCATTTCCAGGTGATGACAGATATGTTGGGTAACTCGGGCGACTTTCCAGGTGTGGCATCAAAAAATGACTGGCAGCAGATGAAGGAAATTTGCCCGGACCCGGCTCCCTTGCTTGGCATAACATAAATTTTGTTTGTCAAGGTTGGGGTCAGTAAAAACTGTTTTACAGTTATCAGAAACATCCCAACATGGACAAGCCAAAACCAAAAAGGGAATTACTTTTTTTGCATGTATCATGTTTTGGCTTTTCCAAGTTGTCAGGTAACGTTTGCTTAACATTTACCCCCATAATTTAACTTTAACTTAATATTTAATTAAGGAAACTTTAAATCCGATTTAACCTCTTTTAAAGCTTCACTAAATATTTTTGCCGGCGAAACAATTAAATCTGAATGAAAAAGATAACAGGATTATTTTTAGCACTTCTTTTTGTATCCTCAATGGGTTTTGCAACCGGCAAAAATGAAGTTAAAAACAAGACCAACACCAACGTGGCAGTTTCAGTTTCAGGCTCAGTAGAAGATATACTCACAAGCGAAAAACTCATTTGTGCAAAAATTGAGATAGAAGAATTGGATAAAACCATTTTCACCGACATTCTTGGCAACTATGAAATTCCGGAATTAAAGCCCGGAAAATACACCTTCAAGGTTTCGTACATTGCTTATGAAGAAACCAAAATCCAGGAAGTTAACATCACTTCACCAAAAGAGATTAACATTCAGTTGAAACCTTTATAATCAAAATAAAGGCTACTAACAGGAGTACAGCCGGTTCTTCAACAGGGAACCGGCTTTTTTATCTAATTTTTTAACTGAAGTATTGCTTTGGATGAAAACTCCACAATTTTCCGCACCAGGCATTTTATCCAATTCCAATCCATTAATACTCCAATTTCTGCCCATCGAAACAAAAAGGATTAAGAAATAGTTAATAAGTTAACAAAGTATTACTTTGTTAATATTTAATTAAAGTCTTAACTTATACATTATCAGTTATTTAAACTCTCGTATGTTAAGTTAATGTTAATTACATATTAATTTGAAGTTAATTTTACATTAACTTGTTGTATATTTGCAGTATACTTAATTAATAAAACGGAGGCTAAGATGAAGAAGACAGCATTAATTTTAACAGTCTTAATTGGATTTCTGGGATCCATTATCGCCCAGAACGTAACCTCAAAAGATGGCCTGTACTACGAAGGCGATCAACTTTACACCGGTGAATACACCGAATATTATGACAATGGTGTCCTGAAGATGAAGATGAATGTAGTTGAGGGAAAAGAAGATGGCATCGTTATGATTTATTTCTCAACCGGTTCAAAAAAAGAACAGCGTTCATATAAAAATGGGTTGAAAGACGGAACATGGTACACGTGGGATGAAGACGAAAACCTCACAGCCGAGGCCAACTTTAAAGACGGTAAAAAGCACGGCCATTGGTATGTTTGGGATTCGAACGGCAACAAGCGTTACGACATTTATTACGAAAATGGCGAGAAAAGTGGCGACTGGTTTATGTGGGACGAAAACGGCAACCTGGCCATGGAACGCAAGTATTAAACAAAATTAACCCTGACGAGGCAGAGCCTGTCAGGGTTGTACTGAGCTGAGCGAAACTTATAAAAATGAACTCATCTCAGTTGTATGAAAAGCCAAAACCAATCTTTTGGCCTCCAATCTTTAAGTATAAAACCTCAATCCTTCGAAAGATTGGGGTTTTTATTTTTCTTTTCTCCAATCTTCAATAATTTCAAGATTATCTTCAGAATAGCTAAAGATGATTAAGTCTTCCGAAATTTGAAATTCATACGATTTTTGGGTATCGCCATAATCAAACTGAATCGTAGTTTTTGATGTGTCTATTTCAAATACACCCTTTGTTTCGTAGCCAACTCCATTAGCCAGGAATTTTCCCTTTAGGTCAGCAATTTCGCTATCAGCTTCAAATTCGATGTAATCGCAACATTGAATTGATAAATCTGTAATTCCATTTATTGTTCGCGTTTCAAGTTTCCACTGTCCAAGTATGCCAAATTGCTCTAAATTTTCGATTTGCTCAGTGTCGTCTTTTTCACAACTTATCAGGACTGTCAATCCTGTCAAAATGGTGAAAAGCGCAATAAGAAATTTAAAGTTTGTCATTATCAGTTTTTAAATATTTCGTATAAAGTTAAATGTGGATTTAAAGGCTTCATAATTGATAAAGTATTTACAGATTTACGATCACAGTCATTTGTTTTAAATGCCGTACAGCTAAAAATTATGACTTATACCCACGGAAAATGACATACCCGGATTCATGCTGCTGTAAATCTGATTGTCAGCGTTGTACGATTTGTAGTAGCTCACCATTTTCTCGTTCAGGATATTCGAAATCTTAACATCAACCACCGTATTGCCGCTCTCCCCCAATTTCTTGTTCAACCCAAAATTCAGGCTGTGGAAAGGTTCGATGTAAATATCCGGAAACAAACCGGCCCCTACAATCGCAAGTGTTTCACCCTTCACGTTATAAAACAAACCGGCCTCAAGTCCGCTGTCGAAGTGGCTGTATGATATTCCGGCATTCACAACATAAGGCGACTGGCCGGCCATAACGCGCGTATCTTCAATGGTTTCACCGGTTTTCTGGTACGTTTTCCGCGAGTTAAACTCGGTATCGGTCATATCAATAGAAGATGATACAATGGTTACGTTGCCCGTCAGGTTAAAGCGTTCCATAAAATCCGACAGAAAATCCAGGTTCTTTCTGAACTCAAACTCAAATCCGTAGAGTGTTCCATCCCCCACATTCCGCGGCTGGTATTCAGTACTGGTTTGTTGTTCGGGGATGCGAACCAATTCGATGGGGTTATCAAACTGCTTGTAAAAACCACTAACCGAAACCATTTGCCCCATTTTTAAAAACCATTCCCACCTGAGGTCGATGTTGTCGATACGGGTTTCGGTAAGTTTACCATCCCAATCGCTGTAGGTGAACAAGCTACCGTTAAAAATACGGTTTGAAAGCGGGTCGATGATCTGCGCAAAAGACAGCTCTTTGAACGAAGGCCTGGCGATAGTTCGCGAGTAGGACAAGCGCAGGTTTTGATTTTCGGTAAGCGCATAAATAAAATTCACGGACGGGAACAAATCTGTTGATTCGAGCACCTTTTCATTGTCGAGGTTTTTCCCGTTGATGGTGTCGCCGCCTGCAAAGGTCTGATCGCGTCCGGTGTGGCGTTGCACAAAATTCTCAACCCTAACGCCAACTATTGTTTTCAACAGCGGGGTGATATTGAATTCGGTGGAAACATAGCCGGCAAGGTTATTTGCGTTAGAGCTGTACTGGTTTGGGTTTGGATCGTTATTGCCGGATTGGTAATAAATGCTGTTGGGCTTATTGGGATAAATGTTTTCGGGATTAAGCACAATAGCCGGATCAGGATTTGGCCAGGATTGCCCGGCAAAAAACTGAATATCGTAGAAAAGGATTTCGTAATCGCGCTTTTTATAGGTATGACTCAATCCGAATTTCAATCTGGCGTCATCACCCAAAAGGGTAAATTTTTTGATGAGATCGAGTTTTGAAACCAGACTAAGCTCCTCAAGTTCCCTCCAGATGCGCGAAGGATTCCCACCTGCACCAGCACTAAATAAGGTGTCGATGGGGCGATAGGTAAAAGCTGTTTTGCGAATGTCGGGGTCTTCCGATTTTGATATTGTAGGTGAAACCCTCCAATCGATTTCCCATCCGGAATTTTGGAGGACATGCGTTCCGTTAAGCAAAAGATTGGTTAACGCGCGCTGGTTGTATTCAAGGTTATCAGCACCGGCCAGATAACCCGACTGTCCAACAGCTTCGCCATCGTTGTCGAGATGAAATATACCGGCCCGGCTTTCACCGTTTTGCAAATGCATGGCGGTAAATTTTATTTTGCTGAGGGCAGTTTTCAGGGCAATACCTGCCAATCCGCCAAGCAAAACATTTTGTTCACCAATTTGACCGGTTTGTATGGTGGCATAACGCATCTCGTACACATCAGGGTCGATAAACCGCTGGTATTCACCAAAAATTACCTCATCATAAAATTTATAATCTGTTTTGTACGAAAGCGAAAAAGTGTATCCCAATTTTGGTGATTTGCCATTTGCTGCTGATTTTTTATTTAGCTCCACCTGATCACCTATTGAGAAGCCGAGACTGTAATCCATAAAGCTGGATTGCTGCTTTGCCCCGAGCTGGGGATTAAAACTGCTGATAAAAGCCGTGACCTCATCCTGCGAGGCACCACTAACAGGCGTAGGAATATTGGGCTGGCGCGCACGATCGGGCAAGGCACGGGTGCCATCATCAAAACCCAGGAAATCAGTATTTCCGCCCTCATAGGTTAAAAAATCACCATTGAAATGCATGCCGGGATTATAAGAAGCCGATGCGGAAAAACTCAAAATCCTTTCTTCGGGAAAGTCTTTGGTTTCGATATTGAGCAAACCTCCGGTGAAATCGGCCGGCATATCGGGGGTAAAGGTTTTGCTAACCAAAATATTATCGATGAGATTTGTAGGGAAGATGTCCATTTGCAGGCTGTTGCGATCAGGATCGAGGCCGGGGATATCCACATTGTTCAAAGTGGTTTTTGAATACCGGTCGCCAAGGCCTCTCACGTACACGTATTTGCCATCTTCAATGGAAACACCCGTAACCCTTTTTGCTGCTTCTACTGCTGTGGCATCGCCGGTTAGCCTGATTTTTGAGGCAGAAATACCATCCATAATTACTGCCGATTTCTTTTTTATGGTAAGAAGTGCCGATTCGGAAGTTCGTATAATCTCAGCCTTTATCACCACTTCCGAAAGCTCCGTTGAACTTTCTTTCATCACCAGGTTATCCAGGATGGTAACTTCACCGGCTTTTACCTGAACAGCTTCAATGAGCATTGATTGATAGGAAATATAGGATATTTTCAGGTTGTATACACCGGCGTCAAGATCTATCGAAAATTTTCCATCCAGATCGGTAGTTGTTCCGGTTAACGTGCCATCGATAAGCACAGTTACACCGATAAGTGTTTCAGCAGTTTCTTCGGCAATTATGGTTCCCCTGATCGTGCCTTTTTGGGCTAAGAGATGAAATGCAAGGAACAACATTAAAAGTGTAGCAACAAAGTTTTTCATTGTTAAGGCAAAATTATAAGGTATGATTAATAAAAGAAAAACAGACCCTGTATTTCAAGAGCCTGTTTTGTATTTTTTAATATCAGATAGAGCTGTGTTGTTTATAAACCGGCAAGTTTTCCGGCTTTTGAAGCCCATGTCCATCCAAAAACAGAAACATCAGCCTGGGGTGTTCCACCGGCAGTTACACCAGCCGGAACATCACCATTTACATAATCAGGTAAACTGCCTGCATCAACATTCAGTTTAATGTCGGTGAAACTAACACCGGCAGCAGTAACGCGATTGATTTGCTGGCCTTCAATCAAACCGGTGAAATAAATGTTCTGGAGGTTCACAATTGAATTTTCA
>CAYNDN010000029.1:15066-18250 GCA_964395075.1 uncultured Lentimicrobiaceae bacterium
CAAAGCAACTATTGAATTGTCATCAACATTGATCACATCCTCGGCTGCTCTTTCATATTGTTCGTCGCTGCAAACCACCGTACCGTTTTTAATGGTGTGGCCGGCTTCAAAAGATCCCTCAGGACCATCCAACTCAAAGTTGTGGCCTGTTGGGGCTATAACTACAAAGTTGTCTAATGTTCCTGACCATGACTGGTCGGTATCGATACCGTCGTCATTCACATTCCATACAACCACATTATTCACGTTTACGGTTCCGCCAAACCATTCAATACCGTCGTCCTGGTTTGCAATTACCTCAATATTTTCTACCACTGTACCATTTCCAATTCCACCAAGGGTGAGGCCGTTGATTTCGTTTCCTGAACCGATATTTGCACCACCATGGCGAATAGAAATATATTTCAACACTCCGGAGTTGTCACCATCATCGTCACCACCATACAGGCCATTTGGGTCGGAGGTTGGGATACCTTCAATCTGCACTTCGCTTACGTCGCCGTTTTCGTTTGAAGCAGATATTTTAGCTTTACCAAGTACAATCACACCACCCCACAAACCGTCAATAACTGGGTCAAGGTTGGGGCTTTCGATCTGACCGGGCTGGATTTCGTCAGCTACCGAGGTAAAAATAATCGGGGCATCTGCTGTTCCTTCAGCCATTAGTTTACCGCCGCGTGCAACAAGAAGTGCTGTTGCATTGGCACCGGTACCGGCTTCGCCTTTAATAATTGTGCCAGGCTCAATAGTAAGGGTAACGCCGTCAACAACAGTTACACGGGTTTGCAATACATAAATTTTTCCGGTTTCCCAGGTAGCATCCGCTGTAATATTGGAGGAAACGAAAACAGTAGTAACTGCTGCACCAACGTTGACTACCGCAGTTGCATCATCAGTAATGTTGTTATTGTCGGTAACGGAGAGCTTAACTGAAGCTGCGCCATCGCTGGCATCTGCTGTAAAACTTACCACGATTTGACCACTGGTTTCACCGGCAGTACCATCAGTTTTTACAGTGGCTGTGCCGTTGGTAGCCTCAACAGATGAGGATTTAAATCCACCGTCAGCTGCATAATTAAATGTTAGATCAATGGAAGCATCGGCATCAACATTGGCATTTGCAGGCGCAGTAACTTTTGGCCCAAGCGTTGGATTGTCATCATCGTCATCGTCGCAGGCAACGAATGTAAAGCTCATGGCAAAGGCAATAAAAAGCATTGCCAGCATTTTCAGATTGGGTTTCATCATCATTTTAGAATCTTTTAAATGGTTTATTATTAATTAATTAAGTAAAATATTTACCAATTCAATATTGCTGCAAAAGTGGGCTAATGCAACCAAACAGCTATTTAACGCAACTTTAAAATTATGTTAAGATAGGGTTAAGAAATGGGTTGGGTTTTGGAATTACTTAACGTTTAGATAACCTAACTTAGACAAGCCAAAACCAAAAAAACAAAGAGTTTGGTGTGATGGGGTATTGGTTGGCACCTTTCAACTTGTATAAGCTAAAACAGGATACAACTCCTTTTTTTGCTTTGGCTTGTTAAGGTTGGGATTTGGAAAACAACCTGCTCATATTGGTAAGGTTATGCAGGATGAAATGAATATTAGGATTTCTTTGATTTTATGCGGGCACGTTTTTTTTGCTTGTACTTTTTAAACCGCATAACGAGATCGTAGGTTAAGCGGGCTACGTTTATCACCATGGCGGGATTGTTCATGGCTGTGCGCATGATTTCACTTTTGAAGTCTGTACTATTGAGCTCTTCCTTAAGTTCTGCAAATTGATTGCTGATCTTCTGCTCTTTCAGTTTAATTTCGGAACGCAGGTAAAGCTTGCGGTAGCGCAGGTCCTCGAGGTTGGTAATCTTTTTCATTTTTTTGTTTCCGGTTTTTTATCATCTCCCAGTTTATCTTCCTCTTCAAAAAGCACTTCGGTAAATCCTTTCAACATGGGGTTAAGGAAAAGGCGCTTACTCATACTAAAAACAATGAAGCCTACAACAATGTAAAATAAGGCGGTAATTACATAACCGATCAATGTTGTATCGGTAGCTTCGTGGAACCAATTGATAAAACCAAATGAAATGAACAATAGCCACAAGGAATTTCGACAGCATTTTAGAGATACGCTCCATCATGATCAGGGAATAGAGTTCGATCTTCATGTCGATATACTCTCTGACATTTTCGATGGTGCTTTGCAGGTTTTTGTTAAAGTTATCCTTGTTCATACCGGGTGGGTTAAAACTAAAAAGGAATTGCCCTGAAGGTTTCGGACAATTCCATAATCTTTAATTTTTAATGTGTTTAGGCTGTTGCTTCTTTGTCCTTTTTCTGGACTTTTTCTTTGACGTCAGTAACTTTTTCCTTAACGTCAGCAAGCTTTTCCTTCATGTCGCCCATGGTGTCGTTCACATAGTCTTTCAACTCATCAAAACGATCATCAAAATCTTCTTTAAGATCTTCGGCTTTTTTGGTTAGTCTCTCTCTTGTTACTTCACCTTTATCCGGTGCGAACAAAATTCCTACAGCAGCACCAATTGCAGCACCGCTCAATAATCCTACTATAAAATTTCCTGTTGAATTTGCCATTGTTTTTTAATTTTTAGTGTTAGAATCACAAATATAACAAAATATGCACACTGTAACAACTATAAAAGGTGTTAAATATTTTTAGTGAGTTTTTGAACAACCCTGAACTGGCTAAGGAACTCCTTGGCTATCACCCTTAAAACAGTGTATGTTGGGATGGCTAAAATCATTCCCGGTATGCCTGCCACGCTTCCCGCAATTAAAATTATCAGGAAAATTTCCACAGGGTGCGCTTTTACACTGTTCGAATAAATTAGTGGCTGTAGCACAATATTATCAATCAGGTTTGATCCGGCAAAAACTCCCAGGACTATAAAAATGAGAGGGAAGACCTCGTTGTACATCCCGGCTCCCAGCGCGGTAACAACGGCAAGCAGCATGCCAACCGTTGCGCCTATCACAGGGCCCAGGTAAGGGATAACATTCATAATCCCTCCAAAAAAGCCAATGAGCAGCGCATTTTGTACGCCAAAAATCGTAAGACCGGTGCTAAGCAAAGTAACCATTGTTGTTAACTCAATCACCAACCCTATAAAATAGCGGCTCAACAATCGCTTTGCTTGCATCAGTATATTATTTACCTCGT